>JAJRDU010000247.1 GCA_028748685.1 Methylococcaceae bacterium | reverse complement strand
CTGAATAACTTGGTCCTTACTGGGGATCATTTCATCTTTTATAAAGGTCGCAAAAACATTGCCTTCATGTATATCTTGATGAACATAGTGATTCAGATGAAGATAATGAATCGCCTGTAGTATTTGCCGTGCCATTGGCATAAGCCAAGACATCCCAGTAAGGTTTTCTAAATCAAAAATAGATGAAACTGGGCTGTGACATTTTTCTGTAATTATGTAAAAAGTATCTCGGTATTCAAATGCATCGTAAACAAATGTGATGCATGGATGCCTTAATTGCATTAAACGGAGGAATTCGCCTTCTGCATTTTCCTTTACCTTTTCATATGTACCAATTGGTTTGAGAACTTTAACAGCGAGAGTGTTTTCCCATACATCTTCGCATGAGTAGACGATACCGAAACCTCCCTCCCCTATCCGCTGACCAATAGTATACGTATTCCCCGTTAACAGACTTGTAATAGCCTCGCCTTCACTAGGTTGCAAAAAGTACTTAATATTTTCACCTACAAGCTGGGTGGATTTAGTCATAACTCTAGTATTATGTTTGCCTAATAAAAATATATTGTTCCCGTATCGGCACAATATAAAGTTTCTGTTTAATACACAATTGTCCCTCTATTTACTTCTCCCCGTAGCGCCAAGTGACTTCAATTTATTCTTAACTCGACCACACTCCGCTTCCGCTCAATGGCCTGATTAAACGACTAACCGGGCTTGCCCATCTCTTGATGCCCTAATTACCACATTTTGACATTACCTATTGCCCATCGGATTCTTTTAGCGTGAGCTCGTCTTTTTCTGATTCGGATTTATTTCCCCATTTACCTAAATACTCCTGTTTTTTATCTTGAACACTTTCCCAGTTATCCACGGACCATTGGCGAGAGGCGTTGGTATTTTCGTACCAATCGGTCGATTCAAACCAATCCTTGAAATCTCCTGACAACAAATCACTCCGATGCAGAGGTTTCAATGAAAACCGTGCTTTCCACCAGCCCATTCTAGGCGTCACCAAGGCATAATAAGTTTTCCCGGCTTGTAAATGAGCCTGCATAAAATCAGCATTTTCCCCGATGACCATGAACAAATGAAACCCAGGTTCGGCCTGGTAAAGAACCTTTGTATTAGCCGACACGATGCCGATGAAAATATCGTCGGCCAATTTATTTTCATTTTGTTTTAAATCAAACACCGAAGATTGAATTGCCCCTCCAAATGAAGAAGGCCGCATAAATACAATCTGCGCGGATTCTGATTTTGCGGTAGGTATCGTTAAATTATTGAGCGCCGATTTTTGCATCAGCGAGCTGGTGCAACCGCTCAACAGCAATAAACAAGGGATAAAAACACTGGTCAACATAAATCTTTTCATTAACTCATCCTCTTTTCATAATATGGAACTTTAAGCATTAAAGTCATCCCGATTTATTCCTAATCTCGGCCGTCGAGACGCCAGTCGGCCAGGCAAATAGCGCCGCCGTCATTTTGCCGGCCATTGCCCAGCTGACGATTTCTTAGACGACCGGAAATACCCCGCTTTTTACGGAAAGCTCACTCTATCCTAATTTATCGCCCCCCGAAACTATCGTTGCAATCCTATCAACGCCATTGCAAGCACGCAGGCCATTGGATAAGTGACAGTTCAAAATACTGGTGCCCGCCCTGTGCATGAAGATACCGAAGACATGCTCATACAAACTACCCCGTTTTCATGCTTCCTCTTAAGAAAACTCTGATTAGTCCTTCGACAGGCTCAGTACCCACAGGGCATAAAGACGAACGGTAAGTGGCTGATTCCGCTCGTGGTGAGCTTGTCGAACCATGAGCGGAATCAACTTGATTCAGAGTTTCCTTAACTATTTAGCCAGCGACTGGCCAGCACGCAACGCACGGTTGAGCGCATATTCACCTCGCGTCCGCACATCTGAACGCAAAATTTCTTGAAAATAACGGGTAGCTAATGTATAGCTGTCTCGTTTGTCAATGCGGCGGAGCATCGTGATCGGCGAGCGGATTCAGCGGGAATCTTTCCCTCGGAATATGGGGTTCTTTCTCGCGGCACAGCGAAACACTCGTACCTTCAAGCATCAATTTAGGTACACCAGCCCCGCCAGGGGATTATTCAATGAGGTTTAGCAGCATATAGACTGCCCTTGTCTGGGTGGATGGAGATAAGAAATGCCCGAAGCAAATTTTACGACACTGATAACCCTGGTACTCGGCATCACGCTGCTGGGTCTGGGCTTCGCCGCTTGGCTGGCAAAGTGGGTGCTGGCAAAAGACACCGGCAGCGAGGCCATGCGCAAAATATCCGACGCCATCAAGGAAGGCGCCGAAGCCTTCCTGCGCCGACAGAACCGTACGATTTTGATGCTGAGCGCGGTCTTCGCCATCGTGCTGTTCGCGGGTTACGGCTTGATTCGCGAGCACCGTGAGTTTGACCCCGTCTCCACCGCCACGCAATTGGCGACCTGGATTACGGTTTCCTTCATATTCGGTGCGCTGTGTTCGGTGCTGGCGGGCTACATGGGCATGTGGATCAGCATCCGCGCCAACATCCGCACCGCATCCGCAGCGCTCTCCAGCCTCAACGGCGCCTTGCAAACAGCGCTACGGGCCGGCGCGGTGTCCGGCATGGTGGTGGTGGCGATGAGCTTGTTCGGCGTGGTCGGACTATTCGCGGCCGTCAAGCTACTGACTCCGGACATCAATATCGCCAAGATTCCATTGCTGATCGTCGGCTACGGATTCGGTGCCTCCTTCGTCGCGCTATTCGCCCAGGTCGGCGGCGGCATTTATACCAAGGCCGCCGACGTCGGCGCCGATTTGGTCGGCAAGGTCGAAGCCGGCATTCCCGAGGACGATCCGCGCAATCCCGCCGTGGTAGCCGACTTGGTGGGCGACAACGTCGGCGATTGCGCAGGCCGTGGCGCCGATTTGTTCGAATCCACCGCCGCCGAAAACATTGGCGCGATGATTTTGGGCGGCAGCCTGGCTTTGGCCGCCGAAAAGGCTAACATGGGTTTCAGCGCCGGGTTGATAGGGGTGATGATGTTCCCGCTGGTGGCCCGCGCCTTCGGCATCATCGCCAGCATGGTCGGCATCCTCAGCGTCCATCTGACCAGCGAGGAGCAGGAGCCGATGCAGGCCTTGAACAGGGGCTATTTCATCAGCGTGATGCTGGCCATGCCGTTGTTCGGCCTGGCCGCCAAATGGTTGCTGGATAACGAGGCGGCGCCCTTTGCCTGGTGGCATTTTTTCCTGTGCGGCATCATCGGCGTTCTGACCTCGGTGGCCTTCGTCTATATCACCCAGTATTACACCGAATACCGCTACCGCCCGGTAAAGGCCATCGCCGAGGCCAGCACCACCGGCCCCGCCACCAACATCATCGAGGGCACAGCAGTCGGCTTCGAGTGTACCTGGATGCCGACCATCGTCATGGCTCTAGCCTTGCTGGCTTCCTATTATCTGGGCGCCAGCAGCGGCCTGCCTCATGCCGGCCTGTTCGGCACCGCCGTCGCGACGATGGGCATGCTGGCCACCGCCGCCTACATTTTGGCCATGGATACCTTCGGGCCTATCACCGACAACGCTGGCGGCATCATCGAAATGAGCGAACAGCCCGAGCAAATCCGCCGCCGTACCGACAAGTTGGATGCGGTCGGCAACACCACCAAGGCCCTGACCAAAGGCTACGCGATCGGCAGCGCCGGGCTTGCCGCCTTCCTGCTGTTTCAGGCTTACATCGACGAGGTGAAAAATTATGCCGGCCTGAGCGAATCGGCGGAATTCGGCATTGACATGAGCAAGCCCGTGGTGTTCGTAGGTGCCTTGTTGGGGGCGATGCTGGTGTTCCTGTTCTGCTCGATGACCATTCGCGCGGTGGGTACGGCGGCGAAAAGCATCATCGAGGAAGTCCGCCGCCAGTACGCAAAGTTGCCGCGCGTCAACGACATGATCCAGTTCCCTTCCGACTTCAAACCCGATTACGGCACCTGCGTGGACATTGTCACCCGCGCCGCGCTGCGCAACATGGTGGTGCCCGGCCTGCTGGTGGTGCTGGCGCCTATCACGGTGGGCCTGGTGTTCAAGTTTTTCATACCCATCGAAGGCAAGTTGATCGCCGCCGAAAGCGTGGCTTCCTTTCTGATGGTCGCCACCATCACCGGCATCCTGATGGCGCTGTATCTGAACAACGCCGGCGGTGCCTGGGATAACGCCAAGAAATTCATCGAAAGCGGTGCCCACGGCGGCAAATACATCACCGACAGGGACGGCAACAAGATCAAGAACCCCACGCACGGCGCGGCCGTGGTGGGCGACACCGTCGGCGACCCGTTCAAGGACACCGCCGGCCCCAGCCTGCATGTGCTGATCAAGTTGCTGGCGACGGTGACGCTGGTGATGGCGCCGCTGTTTCTTTGACGCTTAACTTCGCTCGTTGGGTTACGCTCTATCGAGCGAACCCAACCGGTGCGACGATGAGGGGTTGTCTCTAATTTAAGGGATTGGGCTAGAGCTTTTCCACAAAAGGCTTATGTAAATGGTGGTCTGTACGGTCTTACAGGCCGCAAGGCGAGACTGACCAAAATCAAACAAGCGTTGGGGATATGATTGTGCGAATAACAATAACCCTCCTAATTGGCATGGTTTGCCAAGTTAGCTACGGCGAGGAATCTCTTTGTTCAGGGAAGGAAAAAATCGTGTTTTCCTGCCATGTCGACAAAAAAATGGTTTCCCTGTGCCGGCCGATTGATAGTCCACGCGAGTTGATATATCGCTTTGGCAACGCCGGCAAACCTGAAATGACTTACCCTGGCCCGAAAGACAGGAACGAATTTTATCGATCCGATGCCCCGCTATTTGGCGGAGGAATCACAACGCTTGCTTTTGTTCGCGGCGATTACGAATATCGGCTTTACAGCAAGATTGGCCGGGAAGAAAGTACCGGGACGTCGGAGGAACGCATACCGGAATTTGAAGATGGGGTAGTGGTTTCGAAATCCGGCAAACAACTCAAACACCTGATTTGCGACGATGGAGGGGAAGGGTTCAGAGAAGATATTGGTTGGGTGCCGTTACACTCACAAAATTAATATCAACGCAGGCTCGGAACCCAAAACCCATTTGCTCAAGGAGCACGAGTATATTGATTTAAACTGCCGACACTCAGCCCCTCGTACAATGAGCACGTTCCCATATTATGGCTTCATGGACGAATTCGCCGCCAGTGACAACGACAAGGAAACGTAGAACGAGCAATACCGATTGATCATGGAATTTGGGAACACTAATCGCTATATAGTGGCATTCCCTCAAAGAAAATTATTTCCCGAATGTTTCGATGTCGCCGGTCTTTACCCACTTCTCAATGGATTTTCCGGACTTGGCGGTGTATCTGATCCGTATCCACTCCGAGGCACGTTTGCTTTCATCCAAAATGTCCACCCGATCACCCTTGACCAGATACATCTTGGTAATAGCTGTCATTTCCGGCGACGCGTACAGATGGGCCTTGTCGCTGACTACCGTACCCAATGTTTTGACCGATGCCGATGCACCTTTAGGCGAAGTATCGACGGAGGATACTAGCTTCTCCTTGAGTGTCTTCCACTTAGCAAAGCCCTGTGGAGATAGGGGTTGGAGCGCCACTCCCGATGCGGAGGTTACCATCCAGGCATTGGAGTTTCCATTGATCAAATAAAGGTCATAACAATAAGGTGGATCGGGATCTTCTCCAAACCGAAGCCGTTTGACACCGATAAGAAATTCGCCATCGGCGGGTTGCCGCGGGCCGCGTTCACACAAGGGCTTTGGACCAAATTTATCCGGTATTCCTTCGCTTTGAAACAGCTCCCAATCTTCGGCGTTCGCTGTCAGAAAACGCCCCCCAACGAATTCAAAAGCTGGGTGCGAAGCTTCGTATCGATCAAATAGCAGCGTGGGATTTTCATCCGCGGTTCCGGAAGTGTTCTCGCACTGGATCACGGTTGCGCCGCTGGATTGGCTATAGCCGACAATAAGCGAGCTACCCTCGCAGGGCGAAGAAATCTGTCGCTTATCTTTAACAAAATAACGGCATACGCCTCTATCGCATTCGGATTGAGCTTGTGCTTCAGCGAGGCCAGGAAAAACCAATGCAACAATCAGAAAAAGTCGACAATGCTTAGAGATTAGCGACATAGTGTTCTCCAAATTCCAGAATCAAGTGGTATTGATCATTTGAGCGATTCTTCGTGACCTCATGCTCGGTAGAGCTATAGGCCATTCCTCGAAGTATACCGAGTCGGCGGCTAATACAATCGGATGCCCACTTCGTAGAGGCTGTCTTGCCACGTTCGGTAACCACAAGGCAAATCAATTCGTATTGTGTTTTTGGCTTATCCAATTTGATGCGACTGTTGATCGCAGTGAGCGCTTTGTCAATGCCGCTTTGCTGGACACAAAGATCAAAAAGCGCCGCGTAGGTACGAAATTCAATTTTGATTAATAGATTGGGACTGATTTCGCGCAGCTTCCCGATGACCTTAACGACTAACGGGTGATATTTGGCTGCTGCCTCATCTCTTTGAATTTTATTGAAATCTGATACCGCGCCAATATTTTTGAATGCCTGTGACCAAGCTTTCCGATGTTGCTTGATGGTATCGCGCGCCCATTTCAGCTGGCTATCTTTGTCATTCGCGATCAAAGCGCTTTTCAGGGTTTGGTAGTCGCTATCGGCACCGAAACAATTGGCGAATGCCGTGGGGTTCCGGTTTAGCATTTTCGTCAGCAAAGGGCCAAGCGTGTTTTGCCCAAAATTCCACTGTATGAGTCCAAAGGAAGTCCCTTGTCCGTCAAAATCATCGGCGAGAGCCTGGTAGTTCATTGACTTGCCACCTTCAAATACCGTCGTAATCTTGAGCGCCATTTCCTGAGCATCGGCCAAACTAACCGAGCCAGCTTGGTTGTTGATCGGTGGCGTCCAGTCAGCCCCGCAGATGGGGGCCGAACCCAGCGCCACCTTCGTTCCATCGGACAGTATGCTAAACGATCCCGGCCAATTGCCACTATCGCTCAGCCTAGGTAAGCTGAGGTCCGCATAGTCATTCGAGCCCAGAGGCCCCGGCGTATCGCCGAGTAAACTGGTAACATTAGGATCACCCTGGTCATTCATCCCCAAAGGGCCGCAGGTCCGGGAAGGTATTCGAACCAGCCCTAGCGGCGGATTAAGGGGGCCACATTTAATTGAGCCTGCCATGTAAAACTCCATTGAATATGATTAATTGTAAGCTGTGAATCCGTGGCGTACCTACCCGGCGCTACCTCGTGGGAGGCAATGCAGTTAAATATAAGAACCGTAGGTGGGAATTCATTCGCACTATTGGCTGTATCAGGTCGAATAAATTCGACCCTACGATTCACCACGAACAGCTTAACTTAACGGCATTAGGGGTGTCGTCTTCCCTAGCATCCGGATTGTAGCTTGTAGTCCGTTTTGTTTCTCCTACTTTTGCATCAAACGATTTTGGTTTTCTCGATATGAAGTATTAATTTTTCATTGTGCAAACAGCTCAGTACGAATCGTTTTAAGGGCTTTCTCTTCATATTCGCCGGCACGACTATTGGAACCTAGCAAGGTTAAGCGCATCAACAGCATACAAACTTAGCGTGTATTTCGTAGTTTTAAGCGTTCCAATTCAGTTTCCAACAAACCAAAATCGAAATGCTCGGTCAACGTATCGGCCAGCTGGTTTATACCGGTTTCGCGCAAGGCGTTAAAGTCGATGGCTTGCCGAGGCTGATATCCGGCCCAGTTCAGCAGGGCATCGCAGGCTTCCGGCAGATCGAACAGGCCGTGCAGATAGCTGCCCGCTATCTGATCGTCGGCGGAAATCGCGCCGTCATCGCCATGGTCCAGTTTGAACAAGGGTTGCCGCAGAGCCGGGCCGTTGCTGACCCCCATGTGGATTTCATAGCCGGCCACCGGCGTATCGTGACGAAAAAACCGTCCCGCTGTTTGCCGTAAGCATTTTTCCGGCTCTAGCGTGGTTTCCATGTCCAGAAGCCCCAGTCCTTCAGCGCTACCGGCTTTGCCTTCCAGTCCATGCGGATCGTGTATCGCCTGGCCCAGCATCTGAAAGCCGCCGCAGATGCCCAACAGTTTGCCACCGTAACGCAGATGGCGGCGGATAAAGGTCTCCCAGCCCATTTCCCGCAAGCGAGTCAGGTCGCTGCGCACCGCCTTGCTGCCGGGCAGCACGACTAGATCGGCGTTGCTGATTTGATCGGGACTCTTCGTAAAGCTGACCTTGACGCCCGGATGCAGTTGCAGCGGATCAAAGTCCGTGTGGTTGCTGAAACTGGGTAGATGCGGCACGACGACATGAAAATCGGATTGCGGCTGCCGAGCATGGCGGGTGGAGAGGGCGTCTTCCGCTTCCAGATAAAGGTCGTGCAAGTAAGGCAGCACCGCTAGCACCGGCTTGCCGGTCTTGGCCACCAGCCAATCCAGGCCAGGCGTCAATAACGCGATGTCGCCGCGAAAGCGGTTGATCACGAAACCGACCACCTGCTGCCGTTCGCTCTCCGACAGCAATTCCAGCGTGCCGACGATGTGGGCAAACACCCCGCCGCGGTCGATGTCCGCAATCAGAATCACCGGGCAATCGACCGCCTCGGCGAAGCCCATGTTGGCGATGTCGTTCTCGCGCAGATTGATTTCGGCGGGGCTCCCGGCGCCTTCGACGATCACGGTTCGGTATTGGTCGGTCAGTCTTTGCCAGGAAGCCAGCACCGCCTGTTTCGCTTTCTTTTTGTAATCGTGGTACTGCGCGGCCGACTGGTTTTCCAGCACCTTGCCGTGAATGATCACCTGCGCGGTCTTGTCGGTATTGGGTTTCAGCAGCACCGGATTCATGTCGGTGTGCGGTGGCAATCCGCAGGCGGCGGCCTGCACAGCCTGGGCGCGGCCGATTTCGCCGCCGTCTACGGTCACCGCACTGTTCAACGCCATGTTCTGCGGCTTGAACGGCGCGACGCTGATGCCCTGGCGCAGGTAATAGCGGCAAAGGGCCGTTACCAAGGTGCTTTTGCCGGCGTCGGACGTGGTGCCCTGCACCATCAAGGCTTTAGGAATCATCGCGCCAACCGTTTTCAGAGACGAAGGCCGACAAGGGCTGCGGCTTCGCCCAGTTTTCCAGTTCCAGCATCGGTTTCGAATAAAACTCGGTGACATGTCCAAGACAAAGGATGGCGATCGGCCGGCTGCCTTCAGGCATATTCAGCAATTCGGCCAACGCGGCCGGATCGAACAGCGATACCCAACCCAGTCCCAGGCCTTCGGCGCGCGCCGCCAGCCACAGGTTCTGGATAGCACAGGCCGCCGAGGCCAGATCCATTTCCGGCAGGGTGCGGCGGCCGAAGATATGGCGCTCGCGCTTGTCGGGCAAGGCCACGACCAGCAGTTCGCCGCAGTCGAGGATGGCTTCCACTTTTAGCTTCATGAATTCGTCGTGGCGTTCGGCCAAGGCTTCGGCGGTGTGTCGGCGTTCCTGTTCGACTAATTCATGGATCCGGCCGCGCAGGTTGCGATCGGTAATTCGGATGAACCGCCAGGGCTGCATCAGGCCGACGCTGCCGGCCTGATGGGCGGCTTGCAACAAGCGGCTCAAGGTTTCGGTATCGACCGGATCGGGCAGAAAATGCCGCATGTCGCGGCGCTCGGCGATGGCGCGATAGACACCGGCGATTTGCTGATCCGTGAAACGGTGCGGAGGGTCAAATGAATTTGACCCTACAGGGTTTTGATCGTCACTCATACAACACGGCACCCAATAACACAGCGGTTTCCACCAGTTCCACCGCCGCGCCGTAGACATCGCCGGTCACACCGCCCAAACGCGAGATTGCGGTGTGGCGTATCCACAGCAGCAACAAACCAGCGAACAGTATGGGCAAAAGCCCCAAGACGAAGGCAGCGACGGCAATAGACAAACCGGCTACCCAGCGCGCCGCAGTCTCTGGCAAATGCTTCAATAGTTTTTCAGCCAGGCCTTGCGGACTGACGTAAGGGGTCGACAGCATCAGCAGCAAGATCGCGCTGCGGCCCAGCAGCGGAGTCATCAATAATGGAACAAGACGGTTTTGTTCGATCAACGCCGCCAAAGCCGTCCACTTCAACAACAATACCAGCATCAGCAACGTTACCGCAATCGGTCCGGAAGCCGGGTCCTTCATGATCCGCAAGCTGCGCTGCCGGTCGCCGAAGCCTCCTACCCAGGCGTCGGCGCAATCGGCCAACCCGTCGAGGTGCAGGGCGCCGGTCAACAACACCCAGGCCGTCAACAGGATGGCTGCCGCGACCATCGCCGGGCTGTTTGCCAATAATGTTGCCAAGATAGTCAGCAAGCCACCGATCAGCAAGCCGATCAGCGGATAGTAAAGCACCGAATAACCCAATTGCTTGTCGCCGGCCTTAAAATCCAGGCCAACCGGAATGCGGGTCAGGAATTGCAGAGCAATTAGTAAGGAATGCACGATTATTTTAAATGGCTATGAACAAGCTGCAGGTTGAAGAAAGACCGGCTCATGTGCAACGCATAGCGTGAGCAATCGATTAGGAATCTGGTTTTCCCAAAATCGCCGATTCAACCGATAGCAAAAT
>JAJRDU010000246.1 GCA_028748685.1 Methylococcaceae bacterium | reverse complement strand
AACGCGACACCGGCGTCTTGCAGCACTTCGCGTAGCAAGTTCTTATCGGCTTCCGACTGATTATCCAACGGCGGCCGGCTGAGACTGGTTTCCAGATTTTGTTGCCAGTTTTTCCAGACGCTTTGCCATTGCTGCAACTCATCGGCATTAAACGCCGCGACCGGCCGTGCATCGGCTTTTTTCTGCTTCAGGCCGCTAAAGCCGACATTGATCAACAAGGCCTTGTCGCCGGCTTCGGCCCGTTTGAAACGCAAACTATTCACGGTATCGTGCAGTTGTTCGGTGTCGTTGGCATCGATAAACGGCAACAGGGTCTTGACGATGTCGTCGCGCTGCTCGTTCAGATCGATTTTCAGCTCGGCCAACTTCGGCTGCACGGCTTTGTTGATCAGATCCTGCAATTGATTGATGTTCAACGCCTGGCCGTTGCGGTCGAAAGCCGTGGCGCGCGTCACCGGAAAGCTCAACACGTTGCCGGAGGTATCCAGCGTCGGTTGCTGGAAGGTTTCCAGGATGCCGCTCCATTCGATCGCCGGGATACATTTGCCGCCCAAGGTCATGCCGATTCGGGCATGGATGTTATTGTCGATCTTGACCTGGCCGTTTTCGCCGTTGACCTGCGGATTAGATATATCCAGAAAGCTGCATTGTTTACCGTCTTTCCACACACGCGCTGTTTGACCTTCACCAGTGTAAAGCTGGTTGACCAGCACATTCCGGATCAAGCGGTAATCCATGGGCACGGATAATTGGGTTTCGGCGGCAAATCCGTTGGCGGCGGATAGCAACAGGCCGGTTGCGAGTAATAGGGTTCGTGTCATTGCCATATTGGACTCCTGATGAAATCGGACTAGGGTTTATTGAAGCCGGCCATGCCACGGTATCCCGAGGAAATCGGATAGCGGCGGTCACGACCAAAGGCTCTGGGGGTGATGCGGATGCCCGGCGGCGATTGCCGCCGCTTGTACTCGTTTCTGTCCACCAAGCTTATGGCGCGATTCACATCTTCCAGCTTGTAACCTTGGGCCAGAATTTCCTCGGCGGACAGATCCTGTTCGATATACAGCATCAGGATAGGGTCGAGCACGGCATACGGCGGCAGCGAATCTTCGTCCTTTTGATCGGGCGCAAGTTCCGCGGAAGGCGCTCGGGTAATCACCCGCTCCGGTATCACCGGCGACAGCGTGTTGCGATATGCGGACAGCCGGTAGACCATTAGCTTATAAACATCCTTGAGCGGTGCAAAACCGCCGGCCATATCGCCGTAAAGCGTGGCGTAGCCGACGCTCATCTCGCTCTTGTTGCCGGTGGTTAGCAACAGTTTGCCCTGCTTATTGGAGATCGCCATCAGCAACACCCCTCGACAACGGGCCTGGATGTTTTCCTCGGTGGTGTCTTTTTTGGACCCGGCAAACAGCGGCGCCAGCATCTCGCCAAAGGCGTTGACCGCCGGCTCTATCGGCAGGGCATGGTAATTCACACCGAGCGCTTCGGCTTCCAGCCGGGCATCCTCGACGCTCATGTCCTGAGTGTATCGCGAAGGCATCAACACCGCCTCGACCTGATCCGCGCCCAACGCGTCCACCGCCAGGGCCAAGACCAATGCTGAATCGATACCGCCGGACAAACCCAGAATCGCGCCTTGAAAGCCATTCTTGCGAACGTAGTCCTTGATGCCCAGCACCAGAGCCTTGTATTCGCTGATCACCGGCTGGTAAAGCGGGGCAATGTCGGTCTTTATCGGCCGGCCATTAACGAATTCGACGATACCCAGATGCTCTTCAAACTCGGCGGCGCGGAATATCACCTCGCCGTTACTGTCGGCGACGAAGGAGGCGCCATCGAAAATCAACTCGTCCTGGCCACCGACCTGATTGACGTAGACCAAGGGAATCTCGGATTCCTTGACCTGTCCACAAATGATTTCCTCCCGCTGGTGGACTTTTCCGGCATGGAACGGCGAAGCGTTCAGCGCCAGGATGATGTCGGCGCCGGCTTCGCGGTTTCTGGCGATGATGCCGGCTTGCCAGATATCCTCGCAGATGGTCAGCGCCAGCTTAGAACCTTTCACGTCAAACAAACAGAGCTGATGGCCGGCATTGAAATAACGGTGCTCGTCAAATACGCCGTAATTGGGCAGTGCGTTCTTATGGTATTCGGCAACAACGGTGCCATCGCCCAATACCACGGCGGCGTTGTAAAGCAGGTGGCCGTGCTTCTGGGGATAACCGATCACGACCGTTATGCCATGAACTTGCCGGGCGATTTCCATCACGGCCCTTTGCGCCTGCTCGATGAAATCGGCGCGCAGCAGCAAGTCTTCCGGCGGGTAGCCGGTCACGCAAAGTTCCGGAAACACCACGACATCGGCCAGCTTATGCTTGGCCTGTTCGACTGCGGCGATGATTTTGGCTGTGTTGGCCCGAATATCGGCAACGGTGAAATTGAGTTGGGCTAGGGCGATTTTTAAGGACATTAGACGAGTTTAGCTAATTTTTTTCTATGCCATGCTGGACTGCGCCGACAATCGAGAACGGCATAGACGAGAATCGTTCGATGTTCGAGGCGGTAATATATGGCAAACGGGAAACGTTTCGAGAGCAATCGGTAAAATTTACCGAAATAAACGGTGTGGACACCGGCGTAAAGCAATAGGGATTCTATGTCCGAAAACAGGCTATCGAGAAAATAATCGCCTATTCCGTCAGCTTGGCATCGATAAAAATCCCTGCCGTCGGCCAAATCCTGTCTGGCGGATTTTAGAATCCGTATCTTCATTGCACTTGATTGCGGAGCGCGGCTTTCGCCGTCTCCCAATCTTCGAAGCTATCGCTACCGTCTCTGATCGCCTGCTCGCGTTCGGCCAATAGATCGCCATGCCATTCCGGCGAATCGACCGAAGGCGCTTTGGCACACAGGCTATCCCACAGAGATTCCATCATTTGCAATTTTTCTTCGGTGCTCAGATTTTGTAATTCGACTACGGTCATAAGTGATCCTCCTAGCGGTTATGAAGCAAGTCATGCCGTTTAGATTCAACAGGGTTGGCATTAAGTAAAGCTTAAAAGCATGCCCGCATCGCCAAACCAATATCCGACGGCGAACTGACCATGCTCACGCCGGCCGCTCTCATCGCCGCCACCTTGCCCGCCGCTGTACCGGCACCGCCGGTGACGATGGCGCCGGCATGTCCCATGCGTTTGCCAGGTGGCGCGGTCTGGCCGGCGATGTAGCCGACCACCGGTTTAGTAACATGGGCCTTGATATATTCCGCCGCCTGTTCCTCGTCGCTGCCGCCGATCTCGCCGACCATGACGATGCCCTGGGTTTGCGGATCGTCCTGAAAACGGCTCAAAACGTCGATGAAATTCATGCCATGAATCGGGTCGCCGCCGATGCCGACGCAGGTGCTTTGTCCCAGTCCTTGGCGAGTCGTTTGATGGACCGCTTCATAAGTCAAGGTGCCGGAGCGCGAGACGATGCCGATCTTGCCGGGCAGGTGAATATGGCCAGGCATGATGCCTATCTTGCATTGCCCTGGCGTGATGACGCCGGGGCAGTTGGGACCGACCAAAAGTGAGTTTGAACCCTGCATCGCGGCCTTGACCCGCAGCATCTGCAATACCGGAATACCTTCCGTGATGCAGACAATCAATGCCAGGCCAGCGTCGACCGCTTCCAGGATCGCATCGGCGGCGAAAAACGGTGGCACGTAGATCATCGTCGCTGTGGCACCGGTCGCCTTGACCGCCTGCTGCACGGTGTCGAACACCGGCAAACCCAGATGAGTCGAGCCGCCTCGGCCCGGCGTGACGCCGCCAACCAGTTGCGTGCCATAAGCCAAGGCTTGCTCGGAATGAAACGTACCCTGTTTGCCGGTGAAGCCCTGGCACAGCACTTTGGTGTTGTTATCGATCAAGATACTCATTTGCCGACCTCCAGGGATGGAGGAAGTGCGACTGGAGGTAGGGAACCTCCGCCGCCGACCTCCAGGAATGGAGGAAGTGTCGGCGATGGACTGGAACCATCACCGACCGCCAATTTAACCGCCTGTTCGGCGGCATCGTTCAAGTCCTCGGCCGTGACCAGCCCCAAGCCGGAATTTTTCAGCAACGCCAGTCCCTGTTCGACATTGGTGCCTTCCAGCCGGACCACCACTGGTATCGTCAAATGCATTTCCTCGACCGCAGCCAGAATGCCGGCGGCGATCACGTCGCACTTGACGATACCGCCGAAAATATTGACCAGCACGGCCTTGATGCAGCCATCTGACAAAATCAGCTTGAAGGCTTCCTTGACCTTATCCTTGTTGGTGCCGCCGCCGACATCCAGGAAGTTGGCCGGCGCGCCGCCCTTGAGTTTGACCATGTCCATGGTCGCCATCGCCAATCCGGCGCCATTGACCATGCAGCCGATGTTGCCGCCGAGCGTGATGTAATTGAGATCGAACTGCTTGGCTTCCGCTTCCTTGGCGTCTTCCTGTGCCGCGTCGCGCATGGCCGCGATGTCCGGATGCAGCGCCACGGCGTTGTCGTCGAAATTGATCTTGGCATCCAGCGCCAATAACTGCCCGTCTTCGGTTGCTATCAAGGGATTGATTTCAATTTGACTGCAATCCTTGGCTAAAAACAATTCATACAGGCCGGCCATGATGTTCTGCAATTGGCTTTGTTGGTCCTTGCCCAGACCCAATGTGGCGGCGATTTGCCGGCATTGATAAGGCTGCGGGCCGGCGGCCGGATGCACCGGAACGCGGACGATTTTTTCCGGCGTCTCGGCCGCCACGGCTTCGATGTCCATGCCGCCGGCCGCGGAAGCAATGAATATCAGCCGTTCGGTTTCGCGGTCCACCAAGAGACTCAGATAAAATTCGTTTTTAATCGATGAAGCTTCCTCTATCCAAACGCTGTTGACCGGCAAACCCTTGCTATCGGTCTGATGGGTAACCAGTCGTGTTCCAAGCATCGCGGCGCTGAAATCCTTCACTTCATCCAGACTACGGGCGACCTTGACGCCACCAGCCTTGCCTCGGGCGCCGGCGTGGATCTGCGCCTTGACCACCCAGCCTGGGCTGGTCAAGCCTTGGGCTACCCGCCGCGCCTGTTCCGAACTGGTAGCGACGTCGCCTTGCGGCACCGGCACGGCAAAGTCTCGAAACAGCTGCTTGGCCTGGTATTCGTGAATGTTCATTTTAATGCTCCGCGTTAATCTTTCAATCGGCTTACTTCTAAGGAAACAGGTACAAGGTATACAAAACGCGGAATCGCACCTTGCCCTTGCACCTCAATTTTTCGTATTCTAGCTAATCCCTATAAAAAACGAAGGTTTATGTCACCCTCCTCACCCGATTTCATCTATCCCTGCCCATTTTCCAAGGCTTACGGCATCCCCACCCGGCAAGCCTGGTTACTGCTGAAAATATTTTTTATCTACCGCTTCATCAGTGCCAGTCTGTTTGTGATGCTGTTTTACCTTCACGTCGGTTCGTCCATCCTGGGGAATTACGATGCGCGATTGTACCAGTTCACCAGCATTGCTTATCTGGCTATATCGCTGCTGGCGGCACCGTTTATTTTTCGCCAGCGATTGGCTTACACCACCCTCTCGCAACTGTCCATTTTTACCGACATCGTCTTTATCACCCTACTGATGCATGCCAGCGGCGGAGTAGGCAGCGGTATCGGCATGCTGCTTGCGATCTCGATCGCGGCGGGCGGCCTGTTGATTGGCGGCCGATGCGCATTGTTGTTCGCGGCACTGGCCAGTCTGGCCATCTTGGCCGAGCAGTTCTACGCGCTTGAAATTCATGCCTTTGAAAACATCTCACTGACCTATTCCGGCATGCTGGGCGTGTCTTTTTTTTCCATCGTCTTATTGTCGTACATGCTGACCAAGCGTTCCGAACAATCGACCTTACTGGAAAAACGGCATGAAAAAGCCATTGCCAGATTGGAAGAACTCAA
>JAJRDU010000245.1 GCA_028748685.1 Methylococcaceae bacterium | reverse complement strand
CACCAAGGCTCAGATGTTACCTTCTGATTTACCGGCTCGTCAGAAATATGCTACTGCGATGCTATCAGATGTTTCGGACGCGGCGGAACAGGGGGGCGACGCGTTCTCAAACGGTGTTACGCAGACGGAAGAAGAGATCTATATCGATTCGAAGGCACCGATAAACAAGCGGACGAGAACGATAGGCGATATTACGAGTTATCGAGGCACTATGGCCCGTGTGTTCGATAAAGGCATCGCAATTGAAAAAGCCTTACCGATCGCGAAACAGATGCGGCAAGTCGCGATAAGTGCCGATATGCCCTCTCTGATTGATACATCCTTTGTCGTCGATGCGTGGCAGGGTATTACCGTGGACGAGAAAGGGCGGGAAGCCAGTATGTTATTACTGGGCAAGTACACGAACTGCTTTCAGGGTGGTAGTTTCAGGAAGGTCGAATGCATTACCGATAATCCGACACAATGGCAAATCAAAATGCGCAAAGGCGATGACGGTCTCTGGCGCATTTCATCGCGGCGCGGTGTAGACGCCGTCGGCGCCAGCGATTTGGATACGGACGGTGGCTTATCAATGCTGATGCCTCTACTTCAGCAATCGACAACAGCACTCTCAATTAGCAGTCTGCTAGGCATAAAAGACGCAGCAGCGTATCCGAGTAGTTTTAATAAGTATGGGGCTCGAGATTATGCGCTCCGTTGGGTAGCAAATTACAACCCGAATTTCCAAAACTTCGACCAGAGAGGGGGAGATTGCACGAATTTCGTTAGTCAGGCGTGGAATGTGGGGGGCGGAATTCCGCAAGACAACAGGACTTGGTACCACGCACATTCCCGCTGGTTTGGATGGCGAGTCAGCGGGAGCTTTATTCGAGTAAAAGACTTTCGCTCGTATTGGTTTGATCACGGTTATCAGTACATCTATGTACAAGGCAAGGACAAATTGACGAGTGATTATTCGCCAGCAGACATTGGTGATGTATACATCTTTGATTCCGGGACCAATCCCGACGCCCCTTCTTTTTCGCATGCCTCGATAGCGATTGGGTGGTCTAAAGGTTATGACGAATACGCCCAACATTCCGACGGAAAAGTTGCAAAATGGACAAGGTATTTCATGGCGCAGACACCGGAACGGCAGAACAACATATTGAGGCCTGGACATGGTATCCGAATCATCAGGGCTGCTCCGAATACCGCGAATCCACCCCAACCTCCCACGCCGCCCCGGCCTTCCTGTGAGGGACCGGACGGATTACCATCCGGCACTAAGCCAAAGGTTAATATCTTTACTACGGCCATAGGTCGATCCGGCACAGACCAAACCTGCCCGCAGATCGGAAAAAGCTATACCCGAACCAATCCTCAGTATGTATTTTGTCGGCAGTGGGGCGGGAAAGTCACAAGCCCAAACAAAAAACAGTGGAATCACTGGTGGCTATGGACCGATCTCGATACTGGTGGGCGCGGTTGGATATCGGCCTACTACATCAGAGGACAGAATAACGATGAGGCTAACGGCATACCCAACTGCTTACGTGACAGGTTCTGAGATTTTCCGAAGCCAAGACAAGGTCGAAAGGCGGAGCCGGCAGGTACTACCGGGCTCCGCCAAATTGGAAAGGCTATATCGTCCTAAAACTGAGCATCTCACAAATTGCGTGTGATTGACTCATGTGATATGGCAAAGCTGACTGCTGGGTATCTGGAACGAATAAGCTGACCGGGTATGGACATATGTCTGTCGAGCTTGTGAATTCTTTCACAAGCTCGTGCCGGTTTCCGTATTACCCGAGCTACCTAGCCAGATCACTTTCTGTTTTTTTATCCCGAGTAGCAACAACGAAATCATATATTGAATATAAACAAAGAGGAGATAACCCCATGAACACATTCGAATCCGAAGAATTCGGTTCTCGGGCAAACGAGCCAAATGCCGATGCCGAAAGCAAGAGCGCCACATCTAAAGTCGGCGATCTGATTACCCGATTGGAAGTGCTGGCGCGAGGCGCAGTTTTGGATGGACAAAAAAGTTGAGTACGTACCCTTTTTCAATGCTTCAGGTTCAAAATTTCGCCTAGGCAAAATGCCGGCCAATAATTTCCCGAACGTCCACCGGTCGTGCTCAAACCATCGCGGGCATTGATCTTGGTGTGCCTAATGTTTTGTCTGTATAGTTTCCGGCGTCTATGCGTGTAAGGCCAGAGTCAGATGAGCGAGTTCGTAGAATATCTACATGAAGTTTTCGAGTTTTTCGGCCCCATCACCGCCCGAAAGATGTTCGGTGGCTATGGCATCTATCACCAGGGCTTGATGTTCGGCCTGGTGTCGGGCGACACGCTCTATCTTAAGGCGGACGCCGAGAACTGCCGGTATTTTGAACAGGAGGGGCTGGGCAAATTCGAGTTCCTGAAGGGTGGCAAGGTCGTGACAACCTCCTATTGCCGGGCGCCGGCCGAGATCATGGAAGAGCGCGAACAGGCCGCAATCTGGGCGGGCCGCTCTTACGACGCCGCGCTTCGCGGTCAGCGCGCAAAGAAAAAAACAAGAAAGTGACCTAAGGCTTCGGCGGGACAGCAAGCCGTGATGAACGGTCTCCCGCACGTTTTTCCCGCCTTATCCGGGCCGGCGTTTTAAAAAAAATCCCTATTGGCTGTCTGAACATGTCGATTTTGGCTATTCCCAAACGACTATTCGGCATGAACGCTCTCAAACCGGAGGAATTAACCATGAAATACCTATGCCTGATTTGTGCCGAAACGGTGATGGAACAAATGCCGGAAGACGTCGCTGAACAACATTTCAAGGAATACGCCGACTTTACCCAAGCCATCCGCGACAGTGGTCATTACCTGAGCTGCAATCGGCTGTTGCCGGCCAATGCCGCGATCACGCTGCGGGTGCGGGGCGGCAAGGTCACCACCACTGACGGGCCTTTCGCCGAGACCAAGGAGCAACTTGGCGGTTATTACCTGATCGAAGCCAGGGATCTGAACGAAGCGATCCAGGTGGCGGCGCGAATTCCGGGGGCTAAACACGGTTGCGTCGAGGTGCGGCCGGTAGCGGAGGACGAACGGACATTGCGCACGCTCGGACTCGCCAATCCGCATGACTCGCTTTAGCAGGCAAACTAGCTGTTAGAGTTATTGCGGAAATAAATTCGGCGGGAATGTCGATCTTGGCGTTTACAGTTCGACTAACGAAGTAAGCAAAATTTATAACCACTTAACCTGAAACAGGAGAACGACCATGACCACAAACATCAAACCCATACCAGACGGCTACCATACCCTAACTCCGTATCTGGTTGCCCGAGGCGCGGCCGAGGCGCTGGAATTCTACAAAGAAGCCTTCGGTGCTACAGAAACGTTTTGCCTTAACGCACCCGATGGAAAAATAGTCCATGCCGAATTCAAAATCGGCGATTCGATATTCATGATCTCGGACGAAAATCCGCAGTGCACCGATGTCTCGCCCGCAACGCTAGGCGGCACGCCGGTCAAACTGTTTCTTTACGTTAACGATGTCGACACCACCTTTTCCGCAGCAATCGATGCCGGTGCCACGGAAACCATGCCGCCCGCCAATCAATTCTGGGGCGATCGGATGGGCGCGGTGATCGATCCGTTCGGCCATCACTGGTTGATTGCCACGCATGTCGAAGACGTCGATCCTAATGAACTGCCGGATAGAATGGCAGCCTTCTTCTCTGCTCATGCTACAGACGCAGGAGCACAATAGGGTCGGTAAACGTTTTATATCTATCTCATAAGGAGAAAGTCATGGATAAATATCAACTTCACGGTGCGTTCAGCTGGTGCGAATTACTGACCACCGATGCCGACGCCGCCAAGCGTTTTTATGGCAGACTCTTCAATTGGACGCTGGAGCCGGCGGCCCTATCCACGCCCGATATGGAATACACCTTGGTGAAGTGCGGCGGCGAGCAGCAAGGCGGCATCATGACGATACCGCCCGCCGCCGAAGGCATGCCTCCCAGTTGGGGAGTCTATGTCACGGTGGACGACGTGGATGCCACCGCCAAGCTGGCGGTGGAGATGGGGGGCAAGGTGTGTCTGCCACCGCAGGATATTCCCCAGGTCGGACGCTTCTGTGTTCTGCAAGATCCGCAGGGAGCCATGATCAACGTCATCACTTATCTACTTAGAGCCGATTGAGGAACAGCCATGTCCAGACAAATTTTCGTGAATTTGCCGGTAAAGCACCTCGATTTATCCATGGCGTTTTTTACCAAACTCGGTTTTGCATTCAATCCGCAATTTACCAACGAGGAAGCTGCCTGCATGGTCGTCAGTGATGACATCTTCGTGATGCTGTTGACCGAGGACAAATTCAAGACTTTTACCAATAAACCGATTTGCGATGCCACGAAATTCACCGAAGTTCTAGTCTGCCTATCGGCCGAGAGCAGAAAAACAGTCGATGAAACGGTGAGCAAGGCTGTCGCCGCCGGCGGAAGCACTTATAACGAACCGCAAGACTATGGTTTTATGTATGGGCATGGTTTTCAGGATTTGGACGGACACATCTGGGAATTGTTTTATATGGTGCCGGGTTCCTCATGCCAGGGTTAAGCATGCGCTCGCGGAGGCGGTCATGAAATATATGCTGTTGATTTATTTCGATGAAAAAAACTTGGACGAGAGCGAGCGGCAAGCCTGTTATGCCGAATCCACCCAACTCGCTCATCAACTCAAGGCCGACGGCCAGTATTTGGCCGCCAGTCCGTTACAGCCTACGGCCATGGCCACCAGCATCCGGGTCCGAGACGGCAAACGCTTCGTCACCGACGGCCCGTTCGCGGAAACCCGCGAACAACTGGGCGGTTATTATCTGATCGATGCCAAGAATCTGGACGAGGCGATAACGGTTGCCGAAAAGATTCCGATGGCGCGCAAAGGTACCGTCGAGGTCAGGCCAGTGATCGAAATTCCAGGCCTGCCGAGCGATTAAACACCAAAGATATAGGAGGAAACAATGAAAATAGAACCTCAGAAACAGCACGAATGGCTACAACAGTGGGTGGGCGAATGGACGTATGAGTCCGAATGTGTGACGGAACCCGGCAAGCCGCCCGAGAAATTCAACGGGGCGGAGAGCGTACGAAGCTTGGGCGGACTTTGGCTGCTATGCGAAGCATGCGGCGAGATGCCGGACGGCGAGGCGGCGACCATGTTGATGACGCTAGGCTATGATTCTAGTCAGCAACGCTTTGTAGGAACCTGGATAGGTTCGATGATGACCCATCTCTGGATATACGATGGCTCGCTGGATGCCGAGGAAAATGTGCTGACGCTCAATACCGAAGGCCCGTGTTGCGCTAGCGAAGGCAAGTTAGTTAAGCAGCGAGACGTCATCGAGGTAAAGAATTCCGATCAACGCATGCTGACCTCGTACTTGCTGAACGAAGATGGGGAATGGTTAGTATTCATGACGACGCAGTACCGGCGGATAAAGTAGAGCCTTACCCTCAGATTTTAGGCAATTCATTGGGAGTATCACCATGCAAAAAATCACCCCATTTTTGTGGTTCGATCATCAAGCCGAAGAGGCGATGAATTTTTATCTGTCTATTTTTAAGAACTCGAAAGTCTTGAGCGTCAATCGTTATGGCGATGGCGGACCGGGACCGAAGGGCAGCGTGATGACCGCCAATTTCGAGCTGGACGGGCAAGTGTTCACCGCGCTCAACGGCGGCCCGATCTACAAATTCTCGCCCGCCATATCGTTTGTCGTACACTGCGAAACCCAAGCCGAGGTTGACTACTATTGGGAGAAACTTTCCGAAGGCGGGAAGGAAAATCAATGTGCCTGGCTGGACGACAAATTTGGCGTGTCCTGGCAAATTGTACCCAATGCCTTGATCGAATTATTGGGCGACCCCGATCCGCTAAAAGCGGGGAGGGTGATGCAGGCCATGCTGCAAATGAAAAAAATAGACATCGCAACGTTAAGGCAAGCCTATGAATCATGATCACGAGTTTTGGATACGACTTAATATAAAGGCTTTTGAATGAGGAGATAGGAAGCGTGAAATATCTGTTCGCCGCCGTCATGCTGCTGCTTGCCGGCCAGGTTCGCGCCCTGGATTGGCGGGATAGCGCCGAGGTCGGCAAGCTTTTTGCCGATTCCGGTGTACAAGGCACTTTCGTGCTCTACGACGTCGATGCGGAGCGTCTGATCGGGCACGACAGCATGCGGGCCGAGATGCGTTTTATCCCGGCCTCGACCTTCAAGATTGCCAATAGCCTAATCGGCCTTTCGGCAGGAGCGGTTAACAGTGCCGACGAAGTGCTGCCTTATGGCGGCAAGCCGCAAGCCATCAAGGCTTGGGAACAGGATATGAGTTTGCGCGAGGCCATCAAGATATCCAATGTGCCGGTGTATCAAGCGCTTGCCCGTCGCATCGGCCTTGAGCGGATGCGCGAGGGTGTCGCCGAGCTGGAATACGGCAACGGCGAAATAGGCGATGTGGTCGATCAGTTTTGGTTGGTCGGTCCTCTGAAGATCAGCGCAGTGGAACAAGCGACTTTCCTCGCTCGTCTGGCTCGAGACGAATTACCGTTTTCCAAGCAAGTGCAGTCCCAAGTACGCGAGATCGTCAAACTGGAGCAAGGCGATGGCTGGGCGTTGTACGGCAAGACCGGCTGGCTAAATGCTCCGAATCCCGGCGTCGGTTGGTGGGTCGGCTGGGTGATGAAAGCCGACCATGTCTACGGTTTTGCGTTGAATATGGACATCACGCAGGCGGCCGATGCCGCCAAGCGCATCGAGTTGGGCAAGGCCAGCCTTAAAGCCTTGGGCGTGTTGTGAACAATCAGGAGGTTCCGATGAAACAGCCCTTGTCCTACTGTCTATTTGATACGCCGCTGGGTTGGTGTGGGATCGCTTGGCGAGAATCCGTAGATTCCAGCATCCCGCCTGCCGTGATTTCATTTCAACTTCCCGAGGTCACGCCCGAAATCACTGAACAAAGAATCGCCCGGGACTGTGGCGCCCATCCAGCGGATCCACCTCCGACAATCGCCGAGGTGATCCGAAAGGTCTGTAAACATCTCAATGGCGATCCTCAGGATTTTCAGAACGTTGTCCTCGACTTGGGCAAAACCGGTGACTTCGCCCGGCAAGTCTATGCCGCCGCTCGCGCCATTCCCGCCGGCCAAACCAGGACTTACGGCGAGATCGCTAGGGCTTTGAACCGCCCCAACGCGGCCCGAGCCGTCGGACAGGCGTTGGGCAAAAATCCGATTACGCTCATCATCCCTTGCCATCGAGTGCTTGCCGCCGGCGGCAAATCCGGCGGATTCTCCGCGCATGGCGGGCTGGCGACGAAAGCGAAGATGTTGGCGATCGAGGGTGTGACTATAGGATGTTAAATCGAAGAAAGCCTTAACGGCGCGCCTCCGATGAACTTTAGGCCGCCGAGCTTGTGTTCCCTACGCAGCTCTCGGTCGTTAAGAGAAGCTTTAGTAAGTTAATCTTAGCCGTGTCCTAAAACTCAAAGATCGTATGCAGCATGATGTATTCGCCGGCCGTGTAACTGTTGGCATTAAACTCGTGCAGCCACTTGGCGGACCAGCAAATCTCCTTTCCGCCGATTTTCTGGTTGTAATACAGTGCCGGGCCGACGCTGTAAGCCTCTGACAGCCGCGTCACACCGGCGGCTCCCGAACCGCTGTCGGCGGTGACTTGCTTATAGGCGGAGCCCGTGATGCCCAAACCGAACTCGGTCGTTGGGTAGTAACCCAACAAGTAATCCAGATGAAATTCGTCGCCGGTACGGTAGTGGGTGGCCGGGTTTTGGCTGTTGACCATATAGCCGATGTTCATCGACACCTCGTAGCTTCCCTCGGCAAACTGCCAGGTAAAGGCGATGTTGTTGTCCAGCGTCCAGTAATTTCGCCCGGCGTTCAGGTCTCGGCCTTGGTGATAGGAGCCGGTGGGCATCACCACGCCTTCGTAAGCGAACAGGTAAAAATTGTTCCAATGCCAGCTGATCCCGGCCGGCAGCACATACAAATCGCCGGCTCCACCGCGGCGGGTATCGACATTGGACGAGGTATCAATAAACTCACTACGCAAGAACATCGGATAAATCCCGGTGGTAAATAGGCCGCCCAGTACCTGCCAGTCGCTGGCATGCACGATCGAAGGCAAGTCGAAGGCCACCGAATATTCGGTTTTGCCCTTGGCGGTGTAGTAACCGAACAGGTTGTTGAAGTAGGTGCCGCTTTCCGGGATATAGGCGATGCCGAAATCGCCGTAAAAGCCCGGTAGATAATTGGTGCCGCCGCCTTCGGATGCTTGGGTCGCGGGCTGAAGGATACAAGCCGTGGCGACGATGGCCAGGCGGCGACCGATATTGGGCCATGTATGAGAAATGTTCTTATCGTCATGGAGCGGCATCGTCTGTATTCTCCGTTCTTTAATTCAATTGTGGCAGTATAAATAAGGCCTCGAATTGCGCCGCAGGTATCGGTTTGGAAAACTATAGCAAAACAAATAGTTTGCGGATTGATTTCGCTCAAAGGTAATCGCAGTGATCGCACTGTCGGTGCAATTCATACGCCAATGGTCGCTCGCCGAATAGCGAGTTTTCACTCCGTGCTGGATTGAATTCGACGCTTCGATTCAACGGCAAGATGTTTTGGAAGGTATTCGGCAATGAATAGCCAGAATTCAATCACAACGAAGCCAGGGTTATTAGCTTTTTCATCAGCTCAGCCTGGCTATGTACCTCCATTTTTTGCATGGCATGTTTTATATGATTTCGAACGGTTTCCTGCGATCGGTATGTATTTGCCGCAATATCGGGGATCGAAGGGGTATGCATAAAATTTAGTGCGCAAACTGCCTCGCATTGGGATAAATGATAAATTTCCGTTAAGCGATCAATTGCAGGGTTTTTCTCTTTATCATGGGTGAATGAGAGAATGAAACCATCCTTATAACATTCCCATTGGTATAGGTTTTTTAATGAGGAAATTGGGGTCAGCATGATTTGACAGGCGTGGCAATGATTTGGAATTTTGGCGCCTCGGTTATTTTCAATCAGCGATAGTAATTGCTGTTCCATGGCTGGATTTTTCATGCCAAAGTGGCTTCCCGAAATTTTTACACAATCCAACTGGCTAATAATCGATGTAAAAATGGGGTCGGAAAAAATAATATT
>JAJRDU010000244.1 GCA_028748685.1 Methylococcaceae bacterium | reverse complement strand
TTCAGTGCGAATGCCTGCTCTCCAACCCGCAAAATATGGTAGCCACGGCTATTGGTATGGCGCTTGCTTGCTTTTGGTTTCGCGTTATAAATACTGAGTACCCGGAGCCTACCGCTTGTCCGCCATAGCTATCGATCACGATCAGATTTCCCGGCTGTTCATCAGCCACCGTGAAGCCATCATCGCCTTTCTGATGCACCGGGTACGCTGCCCGGAAACCGCTCAGGACTTGAGCCAGGAAACCTATATCAGGTTGCTGCGCCAGGAAACGGTAGCTCACGCCGACAATCTTACCGGCTATCTGTTCCGTACCGCCGAACGCCTAGCCATCGACTTTTTGCGGCACCATCAACGCACCGCGCAAAATGCCGTGCCGCTCGACGAGGAATTGCCGTGCCCGAATATACAGCCGGAACCCATGGCAATCTTGCGCCAGCAATGCGAAATTCTGCTGGATGCCATCGCCACGCTACCCGAACAATGTAGACAGGTTTTTTTGCTGAGAAAAATCGATGAACTAAGTTACGCCGAAATTGCCGCCCAATTGGCGATTTCCGAAAAAACCGTCCAGCGACATCTGGTCAAGGCCATGTTGCACTGCCATCGCCGCTTGCAAGATCCCGTTTTTTGAATCGTTCGCAATGACCCAACAACGCCAACATCGTATCTTCAGGCAAGCGGTAGAGTGGTTCGTGCAATTGGAATCCGAACGCTGCGACGAGCTGCAACGCAGCCGTTTCCAGGACTGGCTGACCGAGAACGACGCGCATCGGCAAGCCTATGCGGAAGCCGAAAGACTGTGGTCGAATCTGGATAATCTCAAAGCGACCCACATACCCGGACTAGAAGACGCCAGAACCGTCCGGCCGCCGGCCGGACGATTGATGCGTACAGGCTTGTCCGCGTTACTGCTCGTGGCGTTGGCAACTGGCTGGTGGCAGGATTACAGCGCCGAAACGATTAGCTATTCGACCGGTCTGGGCGAGCGGCGCAACATTTACTTGCCGGATGGATCGCAGCTGACTCTGAATGCAGCGACTCGGCTGTCGGTGCGCCTGTCCTGGCTGCGGCGGCGAGTCGAACTGGACGAAGGCGAAGTCTTGTTCACGGTCGCTCACCAAGGCTTGCGTCCTTTTACAGTGCAAATGGACGATTTACAAGTCAAGGACATAGGCACTGTCTTCAATATTAAAAAGCGCCGCGAAGGCGGTGCTGTCTCGGTGCTTGAAGGCGAAGTGGAATTAAAAACAGACCGTAGCTGGTTCGGCGACAGCCTGAAAGCCGGATTTGGCCGCAGAATCGACCGGGATGGGCGACTGCAAGCGGTGGAAAAAGTCGACATCGAACAATCGACCGGCTGGACACAAGGCCATTTGATGTTCAACCACACACCCTTGGCCGAAGTCGCGGCCGAACTGGAACGCCATCACGCCGTGCATATCGTGTTTGCCGATCCGATACTTGCCCGGCAGACCTTGAGCGGCAGTTTCGATGCCGCCGATCTCAATCCCTTTCTGCAGGCGGTGGAAAAGATTTTGCCGATCCGCGCCAAGCGTCAGAAGCAAACCATCGTCTTATCCAAGCGCTAAATTTCATACGTTCAAAAAAATCGAAAAATAAATGTCCGGTTTGATCGCCCTGCTTCGTTAAGAGGGGTTAGAAGATTGAAAAAACTTCGCCCTCCCATCACTCAAGGATATGATCATGACATTTCGAGACAAACCGGCTCGCCTGGAAAATGGGCGCTCCAAGCTTAAACGCAATCAGCTGCTACCCGCACTATTATTGGCGGCCAGCCTCGATGCCTTGGCGGCGGATGCCACCGGCATCGCGCTCGATCTTCCCGCCCAAGCACTGGCGGCGACACTGGATAATCTGGCGAAAACTGGTCACACCAAACTGATCTACGCCGATTCGGTGGTAAACGGGCTAAATGCCGAGGCACTGAAGGGCCATTTCACCGTGCAGCAGGCCCTGGAGAAAATTCTGGGCAAGAACGGCCTGCAGTACGAACAAGTCGGCGATGGCGTGATTGCCATCAAGAAAGCCCCTCCCAAACCTCAAACCCTCAAGGATGACTCCATCTTCGCCCTGGGCGAAGTCACGGTTAGCGATAGAGAAGAACACAGCAAATTGACCAGCAAGGACATAGCGACGTCGGTGGACGTGATGTATGCCGACAAGATCGCCGACCAGAACGTGCTGACCGCTTACGACTTGTTTCACCGCATGCCCGGCGTCCAGGTTACTCAATTCGGTCAAGGCATCACGACCGGCAAAATGTCGTTTCGCGGCTTCAATGGCGAGGGCCGAGTCAACGCGGCCAAGTTATTGATCGACGGTATCCCCAGCAATACCAACAGCGGTGACACTTATTTCGTCGATTCCTTGTTTCCATTGGACATCGAGTCGATCGAAGTGGTGCGCGGCACCAACGATCCGCGTTACGGTTTGCACGCCTTCGCCGGCAATATCAGCATGAACACTTCGACCGGCGGCAATTACGCCAAGGGCCGGGTCAGCTATGGCAGCTTCAATACCCACGACGTACAAACCGGCCTGGGTTACGAAAAAGACGGCCTTTCGCAGAACTACGCCATTTCCTACCGTGCCACCGACGGTTACCGCGACCACTCATCGTCCGACAAGGACAGCTTTTCGGGCAAATGGTTTTACACCCCAGACGACAACAAATACAAGGTCGGCTTGAGCGTGCGCTGGAGCGATGCCAATGCCCAGGAAGCCGGCTATCTGACCTATCCGGAGCAGTTGTTAAGCAGCACCCAATCGATGGCGCGCAACGCCACCGACGGCGGCAAGCGTACGCTGGGCCAAGTCAGCACTCATTTCGACCTCAACATCAGCGAAACGCTGTTTTGGTCGTCGAAAGCCTACGGCAATCTATTCCAGGATCAACGTTTCGTCACCTATGGTCCCGGATCGAACCAACAGGAACGAGACCGAAACGAAGTTCAGTATGGGGCGCTAACTTCGTTGACTTACCATCCCGTCATCAGTTGGCTGAACGACTTCTCGCTGGAAACCGGCTTCGATTTCCAACAGCAGGAAAACAAATATCTCCGTTATGTAACGGACAACCGCGTGCGCCGGGCGAACGGACTT
The DNA here is from genome assembly GCA_028748685.1 of Methylococcaceae bacterium. GTDB lineage: Bacteria > Pseudomonadota > Gammaproteobacteria > Methylococcales > Methylomonadaceae > Methylomonas. The sequence goes on along the minus strand of JAJRDU010000244.1, from coordinate 8,603 downwards.
CGTAATGATGAACAGTGGAATTTCCTGAACTACGGCGGTTATATTCAGGCGGTGATCAAGCCTTTCGAATGGCTGAAGATCACGCCGGGCTACCGCGCCGACATCATAGACGGCGATTTTTTCAGTTACCGGCCCGGCGCGACCTACGGGGAGTATCCGTTGAACGATTACGGCACCATTTCCCAACCTAAAATCGGCATGACCATTACGCCAATTGAAGGTTACAGCCTTTACGGCAACTGGGGACGCACCTTCCAAGTAGGACTTGGGCAAGCCACCTTTCTTGGACGAAATCAATCAAATACCGGCCCATCACTGAACGACGGCTGGGAAGTGGGCGTCAAGCTGAAACCGGTCGATTGGGCGGAAGGCCGCGTGGCGTATTGGTCGCAAAAAGCCAGTAACGAACTCAGCCGTGACCTTGCCAGCGTCGATTCAACCATGATAGGCCCAACTCTGCGCCAAGGTGTCGACGTGGAAATCAAAGTTTATCCGACGGATAAAGTCGGCGTGTGGGCGGCCTATTCGCTGCAAGAGGCCAAGGTTACCAATCCGCCGGCTTTAACACCGGGTAAGATGGAATACGTCGCCGGAAATCAAGTTGTGAATACGCCGAATTATCTATTTTCGGCCGGTATCGATTACCAAATCCTGCCGGAATTGCGTTCATCGTTATGGACCAGCGGCCAAGGCAATTATTTCGTCAATCAGGCCAATACCGTAAGTGAACAAGGCGAATATGCCCTACTAAACCTTGACTTGGGTTATCAAGTGACCAAGGAAGTCGATCTGCAATTTCAAGCAAAAAACCTGACCAATACTCACCGCGAATATGTTTGGTATGACGAAACGTTCGGGGCTTCGGCGCAGCCCTTCTTCTCTCCGGGCGACGGTATCGCCTTCTACGGTGCGGTCAACGTCAAGTTCGACTACTAAGCCGTATCAATCATGAAACAAACGGCCGGCAAAAAACAGGCCGCCCGCCGGTTTTGGCTGGCCGTACATTTGTATCTTGGTCTATGGTTAGGGCTGCTGCTGTCGGTCGCCGGTTTGACTGGCAGCCTGCTGGTGTTTTACATCGAACTCGACGAGTGGCTTAACCCCGAACTGGCGGTCAACCAATCTTCCTTGGACCGCCAGTCTTACGAAATGATTTTCCAATCGCTGCTTGGCGCCGAACCCCATCGCCAACACGCCTGGCGCCTGGAAATCCCAGAACATCCACAGCGGATGATCACCGCCCGTTATTACAAGCCCGAGGAAACCGAACATCAAGGCTTTGCGCCCTTGCTGGTTTCGGTCGATCCTTATAGTGGAGCCGTGGTAGCCAAGCGATTTTGGGGGCAGTTCGCGATGACCTGGCTTTACGACCTGCATTACACCTTGTTACTGGATCAAGGTGGCAAGATAGCTATGGCTATCGTCGGCCTATTATTAATCGTCTCGCTGATCAGTGGCGTTTATCTGTGGTGGCCGCCCTTGCACAAACTGCGAAGCGCGTTGAGTTTCAAAAAATCCGCCAGTCCCGAACGCCTGAATTATGATCTTCACAAAACCGGCGGCGTTTACAACCTGATCGTACTGGCAATGCTGGCGGTCACCGGTATCGCGCTGGAAATACCGGAATACATCAATCCGGCGATAGGCTTTTTTTCACCCTTGCACAAACCTCCCAAGCCAGAGTCCTCGCCGGCTTCGAATGGTAAGCGCATCAGCCTGGATCAGGCCGTGGCGATCGCCCAACGACAATTTCCCGAGGCTCGGCTGTGCTGGATAGAAACGCCCGACGGCGAAAAAGGCAGCTACCGCATCAATCTACGCCAAGCCGGCGAACCCAGCCGCCGCTTTCCCAAAACCAATGTCTGGATCGATCAATTCAGCGGCCACATCTTGGCGATCGGCGATCCCAAACAACATACTACCGGCGATAGCATCATCGCCTGGCTGCACCCCTTGCATAGCGGAGAAGCTATTTTAATGCCCGGACGCATGTTGGTTTTTGCGGCGGGGCTGGCTTGCCCTCTACTATTCGTCACGGGCGTTATTCGCTGGCGGCATAAACGCCGTAACAAAATTTCCCGCCGGATCGCCAAGAAACGCTAACTCGGCAAGCAGTTTGCCACCGATCTGGTGGGTGGCGCCACCTGGCTTTTTAACGCCCTCTTGCAACCTTAGCCGCTTTTCCAACTCATAGCTATTAAACGGATTGAAGTATCGGCGATGTTGCCTACACTTTGAGTCCCGGCTTTCAATCAATCTTTATACTCTCATGTCTCACAACCACTCCACGACCGCCATCATTTTTGCCTTTGCCGCCAATCTTGGAATTGCCATGGTTAAAACTGGCGCGGCGATGTGGACCGGCTCGGGCTCATTGCTGGCCGAAGCGATACATTCCTTCGCCGATTGCGGCAATCAAGTGTTGCTATTCATCGGCATGAAACGCTCGTCGAGAATGGCAACCGACAAGCATCCCATGGGTTTCGGCCGCGAGTCCTATCTCTGGGCCATGATGGTGGCGATCACCTTATTTACCGTCGGCGGACTGTTTTCGATTCACGAAGGTTGGCTGCGCTATACGCATCCGCACGCCGTGGAGAATGCCGAGATAGCCTTGGGTATCCTGCTGATTGCTGTAATCCTCGAAGCGCTGTCGTTAAACGCCGCGATGAAGGCCATAAAACCGGAGCGCGGCGAACTCAGCTTGTGGCGATGGTTCCGCCAAACCCCTTCCAGCGAATTGATGGTGGTAATCGGCGAAGATCTGGCCGCCCTACTCGGCTTGCTGATCGCGGCGGCGATGCTGGGCCTGACCTTATTGACCGGTGATGTGGTCTATGATGCATGCGGTTCTATACTGATAGGTATGCTGCTGGTTGGCGTCGCAATTTTGATTGTCCAGGAGATTCATTCCTTGCTGCTGGGTGAAGCCGACAGCGCTATTCGCGATGACGTTCGGCAATTTCTTGAACAACAACCGAGCGTGATTCGAACCTTGAATATATGGGCCGTCAATCACGGCAGCAATGTCATGCTGGCCATCAAGGCCGAACTTTTACCGGACTTGACGGTACTGCAAGCGGTCAATGCGATCAACGATTTAGAAAAACAAATCAAAATTGCACATCCGCGCGTTAAATGGATCTTTTTTGAAATCGATAATTCTGATTAAATAGCGCAGTCAAATAGTTACACCGACATCCTATAGCAAATTTACATCTTGAATTCCGTGCCGAAACCGAAACTCACCCTATTTTTATTAGTTTTCATGATGTTGCAGAGCCTGCCGGTTTCCGCGCGCTACGCGGCTATCGTGATCGACGCCGATACCGGTCGCGTTATCCATGAGACCGAGGCCGCTCAGCGCTGGTATCCCGCCTCGCTGACCAAGGTCATGACGCTCTACATGACTTTTCAGGCGCTGGAATCGGGCCACATCGGACTCAACGACAAGCTATCCGTCTCCCGTCATGCTTCGATGCAACCCAGTTCCAAGCTGGGCTTGCGTTACGGGCAAAACATCAGCGTCGAAAACGCCATCATGGCGGTTACCACGCGCTCCGCCAATGATGCGGCCGTGGTGCTCGCCGAAACACTCGGCGGCAGTGAGGCCAACTTTGCTTCGCTGATGACACAACAAGCTCGCCGATTAGGCATGTCCAGCAGCTCGTTTCAAAACGCCAGTGGCTTGCCCGACGAAGGCCAGATCAGTAGTGCCCGCGATTTGGCGATCTTATCTTCGGCGCTGATTCGCGATTTCCCCCAATATTATCCTTATTTCTCGGCCACCGAATTTCGTTACAAGGGCCGCGTCCTGCCCAACACCAACCGCATACTGAAAAGCTATCCCGATGCCGACGGTCTGAAAACCGGCTTTACCTGCGGCTCCGGTTACAATCTGATTGCCTCCGCGAAACGCAACGGCCATCGACTGATCGGCGTGTTGCTGGGCGCCCACAGTAGCGCGGAACGCTTCGAACAAATGGGTAACCTGCTGGACATCGGTTTCGAGCGAAGCAGCGCACCCGGCATCAACGTGACACAACTTAGAGACGATAGCTATTCGCCACCGCCGTTTCAATTATCCTCCAACCGCTGCGCCGGAAGCGCGATGCAAATGGGGGCCGATACCGGCAGCTCGCAACATGAAGCCATCCGCATCAAACCCCGAGAAAAACATTATGCTGCCGCCGTCAGGCATGCGGCTGGCTGGTCCGTGATGCTGGGTTCCGCGGGCCGGAAAATCGACGCCGATGTCAATCTCAGGCAGGCTCGCAATGTTTTGGGTCCAATGGCAAAAGCCGGCCAGCCTCAAATTGTCAGACACAAGATTAAAGGCGGCCAAATCTGGCGGACACAATGGACAGGCCTCCAGCCCGCCGATGCCACGATGTTTTGCAAGCGCTTACGGGCTAAAAACCGGGAATGTACCGTACTGCCGGGAAGAAGCTGACGGCTCGGTAGCATGGTGAGTGGTGAGTAATTATCGATTTTTCCACTCCCTACTTCCTACTCACCAGTTCCCACGCCATCAATAATGCGGCGGCCTTTCGTCGGCGCTATCCGGCTCTCGGCCTGCAAACGCCAGGCTTTTGATTTTGTCATTCAGTAATTTGCAGGTTTCTTCCAGCTTGCCTATCTGCTTTTGCTGATCCGCAACCACCCGGTTTAATGCCTGAATCAAGTCCTCCTGATAAGCCTGTTTGATTTCCAGCTCGATGATTCTATCTTCGTCCATTACCTGTCCTAAATTTAAATTAACGCTATTTTAATCTAAAACAGGCCGTGATCGGGCGGCATGGACTCGCAATCCATGGCCAAACTCGGCTATTATTAGCGCCCCTACTGACATACTGAGAGGATGCGACAATGACTACCATTACAGATCCGGTCATAGGCCGTTGGTATAAAGATTTTGAAAACAATCTCACCTTCAAGGTGGTGGCGATTGAGGGAAATGATGAGTCTATAGGCGTCCAATACGCCAATGGCGATTTGGGCGAATACGACAACGAAACCTGGTACAACTCCACCTTCGATTACATCGAAGATCCGGAAGACTGGAGTGCGCCGTTCGACGATTTGGAAACCGACGACCTGGGCTACAGCGACCCGGACCGCCATGCCCGCCCCGATCAGGAAGACCTGGATATTAGCGATTTATTGGACTGAGCCATAATTTATGAAAATGACCCCGCAACAATTTCTGGACTGGGAATCCAAATGTATTACCCTGCTGGCGATGTCCGGCGCCGGCAAGACCACCTTGTCCAACAAACTGCCCAAGGATAAGTGGTTCCATTATTCCGGCGATTACCGGATTGGCACTAAATATCTGGAAGAGCCGATACTCGACAATATCAAGCAGCAGGCGATGGGCGTGCCCTTTCTGCGGGATTTGCTCAAGTCGGACTCGATCTATATCTGCAGCAATATTACAGTGGAAAATCTATCGCCGGTGTCCAGCTTTCTCGGCAAGATCGGCGATCCGGCCAAGGGCGGTCTGTCGCTAGCGGAATTCAAACGACGCCAGGCTTTGCATCATCAAGCGGAAATCGCCGCGATGAACGATGTGCCGGAATTCATCCATAAAGCCGAGGCCATTTACGGCTACAAACATTTCATCAACGATGCCGGCGGCAGCGTTTGCGAACTGAATTGTCCGGAAGTGCTTGAGACATTGGCCAAACATACGCTGCTGGTTTACATCAAGATTCCGCCAACCCTGGAACAAACCATCATCGACCGCGCCAAAAAAGACCCGAAACCGCTCTATTACCGGCCGGAATTTGTCGACGAAAAACTCGCCCAATTCATGCGCGAACACGGTTATGCGTCCACCGATGAAATTGTGCCCGACGATTTCGTCAGCTGGGTATTCCCGGAACTGTTCAAGGCCCGAGTGCCGCGCTACGAAGCAATCGTCGAACAATACGGTTACACGATCGATGGCGACGATGCCGCTAAAATTAACAACGAAGACGATTTTATCCGGCTGATTGCCGACGCGATCGCACGCCAGCAAGCTTAAGCGAGCCCTTGCAATGCCTTTAGTTGCCCACACCGGTTTACCGACTTTTCAGCGTCTGCTCGAGGAAGGCGAGGAAATTTTGACGGCCGATCGCGCCAGTCATCAATCGATACGCGAACTGCACATCGGCCTGTTGAACATCATGCCGGACGCGGCGCTGGAAGCCACCGAGCGCCAGTTTTTCCGCCTGGTCGGCGCCTGCAACCAGATCGCCCAGTTCCATGTCCATCCATTTACGATAGACGGTCTGGAACGAAGCCCGGAAGCCATGGCGCATATTCATAAGTATTATGAGTCTTTCGATCAAATCAAGCGGGACGGACTGGACGCGCTGATCATCAGCGGCGCCAACGTCACCCACGCCCATTTACAGGAAGAGGATTTCTGGCAACCCTTGACCGAAGTCTTCGAATGGGCCAAGCAAAATGTCACCTCGATACTTTGCTCCTGCTTGGCCACTCACGCGCTGATTCAGAGCTGTTATGGCGTCGAGCGCACCCGCCTGCCGGCCAAACGTTGGGGGGTGTTTTCTCATAAAGTGATCGATAGGCATCATCCCTTGATCGCCGAAATCAACACCCGTTTCGACGTGCCGCATTCCAGATATAACGAGATTTTTCAAAAAGATATGGAAGCGCACGGCCTTAAGGTACTGGTCGCCAGCGAGGAAGCCGGCGTGCATCTGGCGGTGAGCCGGGACGGCTTCCGCATCGTATTTTTCCAGGGCCACCCGGAATACGACGACATTAGTCTACTGAAGGAATACAAGCGTGAAGTCTTGCGATTTTATCGCGATGAACGCGATGATTATCCACCCTACCCTGATCATTATTTCGACTCGCAAGTTCAGCGGGTTCTGGCAAACTATGAAGAACATGTCAGAAAGGCAAAGCATGATGGATTACCGCTTCAGGCGATGCCGGAAAACTTAATCATCGATCATCTGGACAACACCTGGCGCGATTCGGCGAAAGCGGTATTCAATAACTGGCTGGGCAAGGTCTATCAAATTACCAACGAGGATAGACGTATGCCATTTATGGATGGCATAGACCCCAATAATCCGCTCGGTTTATAAATGCACCACCATTTCCTGCAACAAGCCATCGAACTGGCCAGCCAAAACGTTGCCGACGGTGGCGGGCCGTTTGGAGCGATTATCGTCAAGGACGGAGCGATCATCGCCGCCAGCGGTAATCGGGTGACGCCCAATCTGGACCCCACGGCTCACGCCGAAGTCATGGCCATCCGCGCCGCCTGCCGGCAACTGGGTGATTTTCAACTGAACGAATGCACGCTATACACCAGCTGCGAACCTTGTCCTATGTGCTTAGGCGCCATTTATTGGGCCCGGCTGGCTATGGTGTATTATGCCTGCAACCGATTCGATGCCTCGCAGGCCGGTTTCGACGACAGCTTCATCTACGACGAAATTCCCAAACAACCCGCCGAACGTACCATAGCCATGCATTACATCGAGCTACCCAGCGCCAACCAACCTTTCCAGGAATGGTACAAGCTGGACAACAAGATTCGTTACTGATCCGCGCATTTTTCAGCCAACAAAAAAGCCGGAAAATCCGGCTTTTTAACGACATTAATTCAGCTGCTTATTGAATAACCGGCGCACCCACCGTAGTCGCGCGATAGCCGGAAACGAACGGCGCCGTATAGTTGATGGTTCTGGTTTGATCGGAAGCATTGGCGTCGCCTTCCGGAAAACCACAGGGCGTACCGGCGCATTGCGTGGCTAACGCAGGCGTCGAAAATAACATCAAGGAAGGCCCGTAGTAGCTCATGATGGTTCCGAACTTATTGCTAATGCCCCAGGCATACGAATAAGGGAATTTACCTTCGTCATTACTGTACTCGCGATCATGGACGTTACCGAAATTGTGTCCGATTTCGTGCGCGAAGGTGTTGGTGCCGCAGTAATAATTGGATAACGCATCCTTTGAATAACCATCACCGATGGCGCCATAACCCGAGGACGGGTCGGCACCACTACCGTTAACAAAGCCAACATAAGCAGTACCGCAACTGCCCGCGGTTTTTGCGTACAGGGGTCTGAACAACGCCACCAGATCGGCACCGTATTGATTGCGAAGCGCCGCCGTACCAGCAAAAGCACCTCTATCATTTGCTAAATCGTCCAAAGCCTGTGAGTTATCATTATTCTCTACGTAGCTGGTCGCGCGGGCATGAACCAGTCTTAAACTCATATTGATACCCGAATCTTTGTAGGCTTGATTCGATACATCGACTAGGTATTTGATCCGTTGCTTGGCATAGTCAGCGGTTTGATTAACGGTGGTATACAACACCATTAAATCAACGACCGTTCCTGTTGCCGTTGTAGCTGATGTGGTCGTGGCGCTTGCCGAACCGGAACTCGCGGTTGTATTGCCTGCTTTTGCAGTGTTAGTGGCGTAGTAACCGGCATTCACGAAATCGGCCTGATCATGCTCATAGCCGGCTGATTCCAGACCGGACTGCTCGAGATTGACGACAACTGTCTGTCCATCCACGGTTTCAATGTTGTATACCCCGTCAGGCGTATACACATTACCTA
>JAJRDU010000243.1 GCA_028748685.1 Methylococcaceae bacterium | reverse complement strand
GATCGTCGATCATCGCTATCAATGTATTGGAAGAGCAAAGCAGGGCCATGGTATGCGGGGCATAGTGCACAGCCATCATCCCCGGCGCCCTTATCTTGGTTTGTGCGGACAGGCGGATTTCGGTTTGCAGCACCGCCTTGAGCTGGCTGCGGGTGATGCGGCCGGGTCTCAGTATGGCCGGGTGTTTGTCCGTCAAATCGATGATGGTGGATTCCACGCCCACGGCGCAAGGGCCGCCATCCAGGATACAAGCAACGCTATCCCCCAGTTCCTCGGCGACATGCTTGGCCTGTGTTGGGCTGATGTGTCCGAAGCGGTTAGCCGACGGCGCGGCGATGCCGCCACCAAAAACCTGTAACAACTGCAAGGCCACCGGATTGGCCGGAACCCGCAACGCCACGGTATTTTGGCCACCAGTCACCGCTAGCGGCACCTCCGCTTTTTTGTTGAGAATAATCGTCAAGGGTCCCGGCCAGAAGGCTTCTGCCAGGCGCAACGCGGCTTCCGGCACCGCTTCGGCCCAGTCATCGATTTGCTTGGCTCTGGCGATGTGTACGATCAAGGGGTGATCGGCCGGCCGGCCCTTGGCGGCGAAAATCTTGGCGACCGCCTCGGGATTGGAAGCGTCCGCGCCGAGGCCGTAGACGGTTTCGGTCGGAAAAGCCACCAGTTCGCCCTGGCGCAACAGTTCGGCGGCGTGGGCTATGGATTCTGGAGTGACAATGGTAGGTTTCAAATTAAGGACCAAAGGTTAAAGGCGAAAGACTAGGAAATGCAGGCTTTCGCCCTGTTTTTAATGCCTGAAGTGCCGCATGCCGGTCAAAACCATCGCGATGTCGTGCTCGTCGGCTGCATCGATCACTTCCTGATCTCGAATCGAGCCGCCGGGGTGTATCACCGCGGTGATGCCGGCCGCCGCCGCCGCGTCGATGCCATCGCGGAAGGGAAAGTAGGCGTCGGAAGCCATCACCGAGCCGGGAACTTCCAGGCCTTCGTCGGCGGCTTTGATGCCGGCGATTCTGGCGGAGTACACCCGGCTCATTTGGCCGGCGCCTATGCCTATGGTCCGGCCGTTCTTGCCGTAGACGATGGCATTGGATTTGACGAATTTGGCGACTTTCCACACGAACAGCAGATCGGCCAGTTCCTGCTCGGTCGGGACGCGTTTAGTGACCACCTTCAAATCGGCGGCCGTGATGCTGCCGGTGTCTTTGTCCTGCACCAACAATCCGCCGCCGACGCGTTTGAACTCCAGTGCCGCCGCGTTGTTGTTCGCCCAAGAGCCTGTTTCCAGTACGCGAACATTTTGTTTTTTCGCCAGCGCCGCTTTGGCGCCCTCGGAAACGACCGGCGCGATGATCACTTCCACGAACTGGCGGCCGGCGATTTCGGCGGCGGTTTTTTCGTCCAGTTCGCGGTTGAAGGCGATGATGCCGCCGAAGGCCGAGGTCGGGTCGGTGGCGTAGGCCAGGTTGTAAGCGTCGAAAAGGCTGTCGGCGATCGCCACGCCACAGGGGTTGGCATGCTTGACAATCACGCAGGCGGGTTGTTCGTCGAAGGCTTTGACGCATTCCAGCGCCGCGTCGGCATCGGCGATGTTGTTGTAGGACAATTCCTTGCCTTGCAACTGCTTGGCGCTGGCGATGCTGCCGGCCGGCGGATACTTCTCGCCGTAAAATGCCGCGTTTTGATGCGGATTTTCGCCGTAACGCATGCTTTGCAGGTGGTGGAATTGTAGGTTCAAAGTTTCAGGAAAATTGCCGGCGTCGACGACCTTGCTCAGGTAAGCCGCAATCATCGTGTCGTAACGGGCGGTGTGCTCGAAACTTTTCAGCGCTAGCTTGAAGCGGGTGTCGTGGCTCAATGTCACGGCGTTGGCTTGTAGTTCGGCCAGCGTCGCTGCGTAGTCGGCCGGGTCGACGACAATGGCCACGTCGTTGTGATTCTTGGCCGCGCCGCGAATCATGCTCGGGCCGCCGATGTCGATGTTTTCGATCGCGGTTTCCAGGTCGCAATCCGGTTTGGCGACGGTTTGCTCGAAGGGATACAGGTTGACCACTACCATGTCGATAGGCTTGATGCCGCTCTCGGCCATCACCGCATCATCGATGCCGCGCCGGCCCAGGATGCCGCCGTGGACCTTGGGATGCAGGGTTTTTACCCGTCCATCCATCATTTCCGGGAAGCCTGTGTAATCCGAGACTTCGGTGACGGGAACGTTATTTTCGGCCAGCAACTTGGCCGTGCCGCCGGTGGACAGCAATTCGATGCCCAGATTATTCAGTTCTCGGCAAAACTCCAGGATACCGGTTTTATCGGAAACGCTGACCAGCGCGCGGGTCACTTTTTTGTTTATGCCCAAGTGGGTATTCATGCAAACCTCAAGAAGGGGGGAATAGGAAAGAATTTAACCGATGCCGTAAAGTTCGAGCTTCTTGCGCAGGGTACTGCGGCTCAGGCCCAGGATTTTTGCGGCTTTGCTTTGATTGAAGTCGGAGTGCTTCAGCGCGGTTTCCAGTAGCGGCTTTTCCACTTCGGCCAGTACCAGACTGTACAAGCCCGACGAGTCGTGGCCATCAAGTTGGGCAAAATAGTCTTCCACGCAGTGGCGCACATGGGCCGAAAGTGTGTTCCCGTTGCCGTTTAATGTGTTGATTGCTTGTGCTTTCATCTAGGCGACTCGTGGGGTGATGAAATTAAACGACGCGTTGACCAGGGCGAGCTGTTGCTCGGGTTGCAGAGCTTGATTGATTGCTGTTTTTTGCATGGCCGGCAACGCTCCTAGCTGATCGAAATACCAGCCGATGTGCTTGCGGGCAATTCTAACACCGCTGGCCTTGCCGTAAAAACAGTATAAATTGTCCAGATGCTGGTTGATGAGGGTTTTGATCTCGGTCAAGGAAAGCGGCGCGTAAGGGAGCCCATGCAGTTTTGCGTACAATTCCCGGAAAATCCACGGTTTGCCTTGCGCTGCTCGGCCTATCATTACCGCGTCGGCGCCGGTGTAGTTCAACACTTTCCTGGCTTTTTCCGCGCTGTCGATGTCGCCGTTGGCAATGACAGGAATGTTGATGGCTTGTTTGACCTGCTTGATGGTGTCGTATTCGGCCTTGCCGTTAAATTTGCAGGCGCGGCTGCGGCCATGAATCGTCAGGGCTTGAATGCCGCTATTTTCAGCGATGCGTGCGATATTCACCGCATTGCGATTGGCCAGATCCCAGCCGGTGCGGATTTTCAGGGTGACGGGTATATCCACCGCGTTGACGACCGACGACAGTATTTTTTCGACCAGGGCTTCATCCTTCATCAGCGCCGATCCGGCCGCCGCCGAGCAGACTTTTTTAGCCGGGCAGCCCATGTTGATGTCGATGATTTGCGCGCCACGATCTCTATTGAGCCGGGCGGCCTCGGCCATTTGCCGCGGATCGGTGCCCAGGATCTGAACGGAACGCAAGCCGCCGCCACTGAAATCTGTTTTTTTCAGGGTTCTGGGGTGATGTTGCAAGCCGGCATTGGAAATTACCATTTCCGAAACGGTCAATCCAGCCCCAAATTGCGTGCACAATTGCCGGAACGGGCCGTCGGTAATCCCGGCCATCGGCGCCAGCAGCAGGTTGTTGGGGAGTTGATACGAGCCGATTTGCATGAGCGAAGAGCTGTCGAAAAAGGCCGCACATGATACCCGAAAATGGGGTGATTAACGACTTGAAAATAAGCGGCAGTCTGTGCCCAAGCGAATATTTACTCGTCCGATCGCCGCGATTGAGTGCGCTTAAAAAGCCTAAGCCGGTAAAGGTGGGGTAGGAAGAGAATCGCGAGAGGGTTGGTGTCAAATCAACACGATCGGAGCGAGTTGATTTTAGATGTCAGGGCTGGCTTGGAAGTGTGCTTTCGGCGCAAGGCGCATTGTCGTCCGACAAGTGCCTTGCGCCGAAATTAATTTAGACATTGACCCTGCGGCGGGCGGCCAGATGATGGTTCGAATAGCTATGATGGTTATCCAGGCCGACAATTTCGCATTTTCCGCCGTTATGGTTGTATTCCTCGGCAAAATGGTCGATGAACTCCATCACCGTATGGTCGATCAGGTCGGCGTCGGTCAGATCGAAGAATACCGATTTCCCTTCTGGTAAATCCGCCAGCAGGCTTTTTAAGGAGATCAAGTTCGAAAATACCGCGGCGCCACTGATTTGAATATGGTGAGTATCGGCGTCGGGTTGATGAACGTCATGGACCAGCGAGAAAATATTGTGTAATTTCAGGCCGCGGCTGATATGGATCAGCAATTTTGCGACGATGCCTATCGCTACCCCGATCAGCAGATCGGTAGCCAGCACGCCGATGATGGTGATCACGAACACCGCAAAATTATCCATGCCGACCGACAGGGTCTTGGCAAACTCTTTCGGCGAAGCCAGGCGGAAGCCGGTAAATACCAGCAATGCAGCGAGCGAAGAGAGCGGGATTTCGTGTATCAGCCGTGGAAACAAGGCGACGAAGATCAACAAAAATGCGCCGTGAAAAAAGTTGGCCCAGGCTGTTTTAGCGCCGTTGTTGACGTTGGCGGAGCTTCGGACGATTTCGGCAATCATCGGCAAACCGCCGATCATGCCGGCTAGCAAATTGCCGACACCGACGGCGGTTAAGTCGCGATTCAAATTGGAATTACGTTTATAAGGATCGAGCTTGTCGACCGCCGAGGCGCTTAGCAAGCTTTCCAGGCTGCCGACCAGCCAGATAGCGACTACGGCGATCCAGAATTCGTGGTCGGCAATTTTGGAAAAGTCGGGAAAGTAAAAACCGGACATGAAGTTTTCCGGTACCGCCACCAGAAATGCCGGGCCTACGGTAAATTCGTGATGCGGAAGTATTTCGGCATCGGGTAAAAACAGGTACTGGTGGATATGGTCCAGATCGAAATATTGTCCCAAGGCCAGGCCCAGCAGTACCACCAACAAGGGTGCCGGGACCATTTTCAGAATAGGATTCTTGATGACTGCCCAGGCAATTAGTAATGCCAGACCTAACAGACCGATCAGTGAAACTTCCGGGTTCAATTCCATGATGGAATGCGGAATCTCGGCGATCGTGCCCAGCAGGGTTTGGGCTGCTGGTTTGACGCCAACCAGCGTATGAATTTGCTTGGCCATGATGATGATGCCGATCGCCGCTAGCATGCCGTGTACCACCGCGGACGGGAAAAACGCACTCAGCTTGCCAGCTTTAAATACGCCCAGAAATATTTGCAATACACTGGCGACCACGATCGCCGCCAGCGTGTAACGGTAACCGGCCATGGCGTCGCCTTGGCTAAGCGATTGGACCGAATCGTAAATTACCACGATCAAACCGGCGGCCGGGCCGTTAATGGTGACGAATGAACCGCTGATTCTCGAAACGACTACGCCGCCAATGATCGCGCTTATGATGCCGGCCATCGGCGGTACGCCGGAAGCCATGGAAATACCCAAGCACAATGGCAGGGCGATTAGGAACACCAGAAAACCCGATAGCAGATCGCGGCGCCAGTTTTCAAGTAGGCCGGGAATGCCGGTTTTCGGCGGAGCGGTTGGAGATGAAGTGGACATATTTTCTCTCGTTGCACCATGGAAAACCAAAGTCCAGCGAAAAATGTGCCACTTCCATCGATGCTTGGGCTGGCCGAGCTGTGGTGAAGCATATTGCCGAAAATGAAGACTAAGCAGCCTGCTTGCGAGGGTGAGGTTGGTTCATAAGCACCATCTGCTTGGTTCAATTGACCCGGTGTCTGATCCTGCAATTCAAAATGCGCTCGTGCCCAGGAAATCAGGTTGTTTTTGCAAAAAAATTCACCGAATGCTTGTGGTTATTGGTGCAAACCAACCGCCTGGACCGGCCAATTCCACCATTGATTCGACAATTAATGGCGAATGACAAAGAAAAAACAATGCCTTATAAATCGGCATGGCTTATGCATATTCCTGAGACATCGCTGTTTGCGGCTTGATCCGTCGATGTGAACATTTCATCGCGAAGACTTTTCCGCGCGGCCGAGGTTTAAATACTAGGAAATGACCAGTCACATGTACTTAGAAGACAATCACCTGCATCAGCATTCGCCTGTGTTCGACCTGGATGCCAGTATCGACCACCTGGCCCACTGGCTGCCGACCCAAGGGCCGATCAAGGATTTTATCCATCACAATACCCTGCATGCCTTTCAGCATCTACCGTTCCACGAAGGTGTGTCGGTGGCTGGCAAACTGTTTGGTGCGCGCAGTTATTTGCCGCTCGACGATTATCAGCGCATGTTTCGGGAAGGGCGGATCAAACAGCACGCGCTGGATTGGGCACTGGAGCGGGCCGGATGTAGCGAAGAACAAACGCAGGCCTTGCGTTCTACCTTGTTCGATCAGGATAGACGTAGCCATTACCCCCCAGTTTCCCTGGTCAATCACGGCATTCGCAATGCCTGGATGAACCGGATGGAAGTCGATCTCAATGCGATGGTGCATCCCATCCTGTTTCGTTTGCTGGCCAATTTTCTCGATCAGGGCATCAGCCGCTGGACGCTGCCGAAAAATGGCGAGCGTTTCTGGGATTGTGTGTTGCGGCTTGCGCAAAACAGCTTGCTGCCGCTGTATCCCTTTAATGAGCTGGCCGTGCGTGAGCTGTTAAATCAGAGTCCGGATGAAGTCATTAAGCATTGTTTGCAGAAAATGGTGGGTTCTGAAGCGCTTTACGAGCAGTATTTGCTGGAAGTGCTGTTGGCACATCCCGGCTGGTCGGGAATGGTGAGAATAGTCGAGCAAAGCCCCAAATCCTTGTTGGCGCGGCGGCGGATTTCGTTGAAGGAAATGCTGGCGGTAGAACTGCTCTGCGAACTGGCGTTCGTTCATATCAGAAAGGGTGATGGTTTCCTCAATATTGCCGCTCTGCCTAATTTACAGGGGATACCGTTGTTGGATGGCGACGTGTTGCGGCCGAATGTGCCGCTGCGAATGAGAGTCTGGCACGAGGCGATGGAATGGTCGCTGCACAGTGAACTGCTGGCCGCGTTGAAAAACCAGTCGCCGCTTCCCGCTAAGCAGGACTCTGTTTCCAAGCCGCTTCCCGAGGCGCAGGCCTTTTTCTGCATCGACGACCGTGAATGTTCCTTGCGGCGTTACCTGGAGGAAGTTAATCCCGCCATCGAAACCTTCGGCGCGGCGGGGTTTTTCGGCATCGATTTTCTCTATCAGGGCCTGGACGACGCCTATCCGGTGGCTCAGTGCCCGGTGGTGATTAAGCCCAAACATCTGATACGCGAAGGCAGCGCCAAGCCCAAGGCCGAGAAGAAAACCAAGAGCCCCGAGTTCGGCAAAATGCACTTCAGCGCGCATTCGATGTTTCGCGGTTGGCTCTATACCCAGACGCTGGGTCTGGGCTATGCGGCCAGGATGGCCTGGAATGTGTTTCGTCCTACCTTGAAGTTGCCGGGCATCAAGGCCTTGAGCGAGGTAGGAGAGGCGCATACCCATCTGCATCTATTGCGCGAAAATGATGAGCCGACCGAAGACGGTTATCTGCTGGGATTCTCCTTGCCGGAAATGGCCGATCGTGTCGGCGGCTTGTTGCGCAATATTGGCTTGACTAAGGATTTTGCTCCACTGGTGGTGGTGGTGGCGCATGGTTCCAGCAGCGTCAACAACCCGCATTTCGCCGCTTACGATTGCGGCGCCTGCTCCGGCAAACCGGGGGCGCCGAATGCACGGGCTTTCGCCTGGATGGCTAACCATGACGGGGTGCGGGAAATATTGCGGGAACGCGGCATCGCTATTCCCGACACCACTCGCTTCGTTCCCGCCCTGCACAATACCAGCCGCGACGAAATCACCTATTTCGATCAACAGGATCTCGCCAAGCATCCTATCAAGGAATTACACGCCTTTAAACAGGCCATGCAGCACGCCTTACAGCGCAATGCCCGAGAACGTTGCCGCTGGTTCGAATTGGGGCCTCAATCGCATTCCAGCGAGGAGGCGCATGATCACGTGATCGCCAGAGCCTCTTCGATTTTCGAGCCGCGTCCCGAGTACAACCATTCCAACAATCTGTATTGTATCGTCGGCCGCAGGGCCTTAACCCGGCATTTGTTCATGGACAGGCGTGCTTTCCTGCATTCCTACGATTCCGAGACCGATGCGACCGGCGAGATATTGGTCAAAATCATGTCGGCTATCATTCCGGTGTGCGGCGGCATCAACCTGGAGTATTTGTTTTCTAGGGTGGATAACTCGGTTTACGGCGCCGGCACCAAGCTGCCGCACAACGTCATCGGTTTGCTGGGCGTGGCCAATGGTGTGGAAGGCGATTTGCGTACCGGCCTGCCGCAACAGATGATAGAAGTTCACGAACCGGCGCGCTTGCTGATCGTCATCGAACAAAGCCGTGAAGTGATCGATATGGCGTTTGCGCGCATCGGCGATCTCAAGGAATGGGCGGATAACGACTGGGTACGCGTCGCCGCCTGTCAGCCGGGCAGCAAGGCGTTGTCCTTGTATACCAAAAGCGGCTGGGAAGCGATCGAATTGCCGGCCGAGATTGAGGTACCCGTTGCCAATCGCTCGGAAAAAATCATCGGCGGCCGTGGCACGACGATTCCGGTGCATCAATTTACGGGAAGACATTCATGAATCAGTTATTGCTGGCTTGCCAGTTTTTACCCTTGCTCGGCTTGCTGTTGATATTTTTAAGCAAGGGCAACGAAAAAAGAATCGCCACGATCAGTTTTTGGTTTAGCCATGCGATGGGCGTCAGCATCGTTGCCTTGCTGTCGCTGTGGGCCGTCGCCGGTTTTCCCGAATATGAATACCATTGGTTCACGCTATACGAACAGGGCGATTACGCCTTTCCCATCCTGTTTTACCTGGATAAGGTTGGGGCTGCTTATTTGTTCTGCGTCTGGACCATCTTCGCCATTATCGTCAAGTACTGCCGGGTTTATCTACACCGCGAACAGGGTTACAAACGGTTTTTCCAGACCATATTCGGCTTCGTGTTCGGGCTTAATCTGATCGTGTTGTCCGGCAGCATAGACATGTTGTTTGCCGGCTGGGAAATCGTCGGCATCTCGTCGTTCTTGCTGATCGCCTTTTACCGGCATCGTCCGCAACCGGTGCGGAACGCCTTGCGCGCCTACACCATTTACCGGTTTTGCGATGTCGGCTTGCTACTGGGCGCCTGGATGAGCCATTTGTTGTTCCATGAAAGCTCGCATTTCAGCGAACTTTCCAGACTGTTCGAAAACGATGCGATGCCGCCGGCTGGTTATCTTTCGTTGTCGGTATTATCGTGGTTGATTATCCTGGCGGCCTCGGGTAAATCGGCGCAATTTCCGTTCAGTTTCTGGCTACCGAGGGCGATGGAAGGGCCGACGCCTTCCAGTGCTATTTTTTACGGCGCGCTGTCGATTCATCTGGGGGTGTTTCTGTTGCTGCGCACCATGCCGATCTGGAGCTATCAGGTGCTGCCGCGACTGATCCTATTTAGCATAGGCTTGTTGACCGTGATCGTGGCCAGTCTGTCGGAAAAAACCCAGTCCAACATCAAGGGACAAGTAGCTTATGCCTCGATTACCCAGGTGGGTTTCATGTTCATGGAGCTGGCACTGGGTCTGGAAGCCTTGGTGCTGCTGCATTTCATGGGTAATGCCTTTCTACGCTGCTATCAGCTGCTGGTTTCACCATCGATCGTCGCGCATTTGCTGCGGGTGGAAGGCGCGGTGGATACCGACTTCTACATCAAGAACAGCAGCAGCCTGCAATTTCTGCCGGTTTCGATACGCAGCACCTTGCCGGAGGTTTTACAGAACACTTTATACGTATTTGCCTTGCAAGAGGGTAATCTGGAGCGTTTGGTGCGGAACATACTCTGGAATCCGTTGAAAAAACTCGGTGCCAAAATCAATGCCGCGGGTTTTAAAGTAAAAGCGTTGGTGGCATTGGCTTTGCTGGGCTTGGTAGTGCTGGCGCCGGTTAGTGGTGGTGTTAAGATTTATTTATCGATACCGGTTTCGTTGGCGATGGTTTTGGTGTCTTTCGGCGCGTTTAGCGAGAAACGCAGCCCAATGAATGTCTGGAACGGCGTTGCCTTGAGCAGCTTGCTGGCCGGGATTGCGGTTTGGCTGCTGAATTCGGCGGCCTTGACGGATGTGGCGCTGTTTTTGACCGGTATCGTTCCGGCCTGGCTGCTGGGCTTATGGGTCTTGGCCAGAATGCTCAAGCATGAAAACTTTGCCGAAGCGCCTTTTGTGTATCGCGCCATGGCGGAAACTAGGCCCGGAATGTCCCTGCTATTGTTCTTGAGTTTTCTGGGCCTGGTGGGCTTTCCGATTACGCCGGCATTTCTCGGCCAGGACTTGCTGCTTTTTCACGCCAGCAATCAGCATCCCTGGTTTGCGGCGCCGATCACCATCGCTTTTGTGGTGAACGGTATCGCGGCCGCCAGGGTATTCCTCAGGTTGTGCATGGGACGGCCGACTGAAGTCTGTGTCGTGGATCAATCCCGATAGCCTCATACTGATTCCGTGAAGCTTTAGCCTCGACCGAAAACCGCCGGTTGCGGCTAAAGTCCTATTGTTCCAGCGAGAGCAAAACCTCGCCATACGCCCATTCCGGCACTTGGATTGACTTGTCCAAATTTGACCTTGGGCGGTCAGCTACCGCTCCCAAATATCCCTTTCGCGCTTCAACTTCCGGTTTGTAGCCCCTCCCTGTCCTCTCCCGCAAGGGCGAGGGAACTGATTTGCCGAAATTTGAAGTGCGATGACTATAGCCTTCGTACGCATCGAAACGCCCCTCGGCGTTGCGTGACGCCGGTGCCTTGCGTATCATTTGGCCTCGATGTTGTTATTAAATGTTCATCTGGCCAAACGTGGCCGCTCTTTTACGTCTTTCGGTAGACAGTGTCAGCTCGTTATTGGGGGTTCATAATCACCTCAATTTTCCATGGATAACTTTAGAAATATCGTCCAAATTGACAAAAGCGATAAAGAAAAAATGACAATTTTAAGCATATTGCTTTGGCTGCCGGCGTTAGGGGCGCTATCGCTGGTGCCCGTTTCCGCAAACAATACCCGCTTGATCAGGAGCCTGAGCAATCTGTTTACCAGTTGCGCCTTATTGATGGCCTGCTGGCTGCTGGCCGAATTCGACGCCCGCAACACGGCATTGCAGTTCGGCGAATTTTATCCCCTCAATCCTAAACTCGGCAGCGCGTACGCCCTGGGCGTCGACGGCTTGTCCATGCCGATGCTGGTGCTGGCCACCTTGCTCACCTCCATCGCCTTGCTGGCATCCTTCTCGGTGACCGACAGCATCAAGGGTTATCACATCTCCATTCTGTTGCTGGAATTCGGCATGCTCGGCGTGTTCATGGCGCAGGACTGGGCGCTGTTTTACATCTTTTGGGAAGTGACACTGATCCCGCTGTTCTTCCTGATCGACCGTTGGGGCGGCAAGCGTCGCCATGCCGCCAGCTTGAATTTCGTGCTGTACACCATGGGTGGTTCGGTGTTCATGCTGCTTAGCCTGCTGGCAATCAGCCAGTACGATCTGGAACATCAAGGCTCGCTGATGGTGTCCATGGGACAGGCGGCGCAAAACATGCCGGTGGTCGAACAGGTGCTGGTGCTGCTGGGTTTCCTGATCGGCTTCGGCGTGAAAATGCCGATCTTTCCGCTGCATGGCTGGTTGCCGCTGGCCCACGTCGAAGCGCCGAGTCCGATCAGCATTTTGCTGTCCGGCATCCTGTTGAAAATGGGCGCTTACGGTTTGCTGCGCGCGGTGGTGATGTTGCCGGTCGCCGCGCAATTGATCCAACCCTTGCTGGTTTTTTTGGCCCTGTTTGGCATGATTTACGGTGGTCTGTTGGCCTGGCGGCAAAGCGATTTGAAGGCGATGGTGGCGTATTCGTCACTAAGTCACATGGGCGTGGTGTTGTTGGGCATAGCCGCGTTGAACCAGGCCGGTTTTAGCGGCGCGATCCTGCAAATGAGCGCCCATGGCCTGATTGCCGGGGCGATGTTCCTGCTGGTCGGTCTACTGTATGAACGCACCCATACCCGTAACATTCAGGATTACAGTTCGCTGGTGCAGGTGATGCCGCGTTTTGCCGCATTGACCACGCTGACTTTGCTGGCGGCGATGGGTTTGCCCGGCTCGGTCGGTTTCATCGCCGAACTGCATACCCTGATCGGCGGTTTCCAGCAATGGGGCGGCTTGATGGTGTTTTTCAGCCTCAGCATCCTGATCAGCGCCGCCTACGCGATGCGCACCATCGGCCTGCTGTTCACGGGGCCCGTGAAGCCGCAGATGCGGCAGATCGCCGACCTCAAGCCGGTGGAACTGATGACGTCCGGCGTCCTCGTCGGCGGCATCGTGCTATTCGGCTTGCTGCCGGCGCCCTTGATCGAATTGTCTACCGCCACGGTCGGCAAAATGATGGTGGTGATTGGGGAGAGGTTGCCGTGATGCTCTTCATAAGGTGTCGCTGCCGCGAAAGTTTTATGAAGTCGGTTCTCGGACCGACAGCCGAGATACTTTCTTTTGCTCCGCCAAAAGAAAGTATCCAAAGAAAAAGCGGCCCGGATGCCGCTTATTTCCTGCGCTCCTCACTTTTGTCAGGGGTTGACGAAAGGGGCCTCCTGCCCCTTCGTCAACGCGATGCATCCTTGCATCGCCCCTTCGGGCTGATCCTGCCAAAAGCTCCGGTGCTCGGCGCGGCATACGGGGTTAAACCCCAAGCTACGCTCAGAAGGCCAATAGACTTTATAAAATCGGCTACCTTTGGAAGACCATCGTTCGGCCTGTCAATGAATATGGAATTGATTTGACCATGTGCTATTCCGCCTCGAATAACGCCTCCCCGCGCGACATCATCCTCGACGCGATTCATCATCTCGATCATGTGCTGCCGGGGCAGGCGCCGATACACGACTTCGTGCATCACAACACCCTGCATGGCTTTCAGCATTTGCCGTTTGAACAGGCCTTGGCCGAGTTTTCGGCGTTGACCGGCATTGATTGCTATTTATCCGACCAGCAGTTTCGCGAGTTTCATCGCCAAGGCCGGATCAGCGACGAAGACATAGACGCGGTGCTGGCCCGGCAATTTGCAGCCGAGCCGTCCGTGGTTTGCCAAGCCGATGGCAAAACCCTTAGCCGCCCGCAACTTTACCGGTTGGCCTTATTGTACGATTTGCAGCCCGTAACGCCGGCGCAGTTCAATTGGCGGGCGAGGGAACTAGGCCTGCTCGATGTCGCCCCCTTCGATGGTGAGACGCCGCGCGAACTGTGGAATGGTGTGCTGGATAAACTGGAATTGCGGATGCCCGAGCTGCATCCCGAAGATTTGCTCGATCTTTCCGCCGAGCAGGCGGAAAGCTGGTTTGACGAAGGCAATCAGGCCTCGGTGGGTGAGCAGATGCGGCGGCAGACGGCCGCCGAAATCGAGGCTATGTTTAACCCAGTCGGCGAAAGCCTGACCTTGCGCGGCTTATTGCAGGCCTTGTGCGGCACCGATATTCTGGATTCGGTGCGGCCGCAATTGATTCGTCTCTGCGGCTCCTTGCTGGACGAAGGCATGGCCGCCTGGCGCTTGCCGCAACGTCAGAGCCTCGGTTTGTATCAAGCCTGGCGCCGCGGTCTGGATTATGACGCCCAGCCGCTGTTTCAAGAGCTGGGCGATTG
This sequence comes from Methylococcaceae bacterium, assembly GCA_028748685.1. Taxonomy (GTDB): domain Bacteria; phylum Pseudomonadota; class Gammaproteobacteria; order Methylococcales; family Methylomonadaceae; genus Methylomonas. The sequence continues at coordinate 20,479 of JAJRDU010000243.1, read as the reverse complement.
GCAAACCGTCACCGAGGCGCTGCCCGACGATGCCGTCGATGCGATCATTCAGCAGCTTAATGCGCTGGCGATTCCCAGCGAACACTGGCCGGGCTATCTACAGCGTTTGGCGCTGGAACTGCCGGGTTGGTCGGGCTTGATCAACTGGCGGCAAACCCATCCCGGCTATCAGGCCGACGATGCTACCCGGCCGCTACTGGCCGATTATTTGGCGATACGCCTGACCTTGGATCGCCTTTACGCCCAACCGCTTTGCCGTGAACAGTGGCGCTGCGAGGCGCGTTTCGACAAGCTGCTGGCCTACTTCAAGAAATATTCGGCCGAATTTGCGGTTAGGCGGGCGCTGTTTCGGCGCGAATTGCCGGAATATCTGACTCAGGGCGGGCATGCTTTGCTGGCCGATACCGCCCGCAACCCCCAGGCCTGGCGAAGCCTGGCCGAACGCATCTGGACCTGGCGCCACAGTCCGCTGGCGGACGGCCATAAGCTCAGCGTCTACAATCAGGGCTGGCGTTTGTTCCTCCTCTGTCGATTACTGAATTTCAACGCCGCCTCGTTACGGGCCTTGAGCAAAACCCAATTGCTGGAATGGCTGGACATTATCGACGGCTTTGACCAGGCGCAACGCAGCAAGGCCTGGCTCGAAGCCTACGAACGCCATTATCAACAACGGCTGTTGCAAGCCTTGCATGCCAATCATGATCGAGGACGTTGGGCGCGGCGGGATAGCCGTCCCGAAGCGCAAATCGTGTTCTGCATGGACGACAGGGAGGAAGGTATACGCCGCCATCTGGAGGAATTGAATCCGGCGATCGAGACCCTGGGTGCGGCCGGTTTCTTCGGCGTACCGATGAATTATCAAGGCTTGGACGATACCCGGCTCACGGCGCTGTGCCCGGTGGTGGTGACGCCGTCCCATAATGTTCGGGAACAGAGCCAAGTCGGTCAGGAAAACCGGGAGCGTCGTCATCGGCGAGGCCTTAAGCTCAAGCGGCGTGTCGCCGATCTGCTGCATCACGGTTTGCGCCGCGATGCCTTGCTGTCCTATCCCTTGATCAACGCGCTTGCACCATTGACACTGGCCGGCCTTTTGGCGAAGAGTTTTTTTCCCAAGACTCAGCAGCGTCTGCTGAGTGCCGTTGGCGAAATCGTCGCGCCGGAACCCTCCACCCGTTTGCGGTTCGACGCCGATGCAAACGGCAGTCCGGCCACGCCGGAGAAGCCCAGGCTAGGTTTCACCGACCAGGAACAGGCCGAACGCATCGCCGGCTTCCTGAGAAATACCGGCCTGACATACGGCTTTGCCGAGTTGGTGGTGCTGATGGGCCATGGTTCGATCAGCCAGAACAATCCGCATCTGGCCGCCTACGATTGCGGCGCCTGTAGCGGCCGCCACGGCGGACCGAATGCCCGGCTGTTCGCGGCGATGGCCAACCGGCCCGAGGTGCGCAAATTGTTGGTCGAGTGCGGCATTATCATTCCGGACGACACCTGGTTCATAGGCGCCGAGCACAACACTTGCGACGAAGACATACTCTGGTACGACCAGGCCGATGTGCCGCCCGCGCGCCGGCCGGCGCTGACTAAATTCATCGAACAAATGCGGCATGCACAACGCATGTCGGCTCACGAACGCTGCAGGCGGCTGGCTTCGGCGCCCCTCCGGCCGTCGCCGGAACAGGCCTTGCGGCATTTCCTGGGGCGGGCGGCCGATTTCTCCCAGGCGCGCCCGGAACTCGGCCATGCCACCAACGCCTCGGCCTTGGTGGGCAGGCGCTCGCTGACCCAGGGCGCGTTCTTCGATCGCCGCTTGTTTTTGATCTCCTACGATCCGACCCAGGATCCCGACGGCACCGTGCTGGAAGGCATCTTGCTGGCGGTCGGCCCGGTCGGAGCCGGCATCAATCTGGAATATTATTTCTCCACCGTCAATAATGAACGCCTGGGCTGCGGGTCGAAAGTGCCGCACAACCTGACAGGCTTCTTCGCGGTGATGGAAGGGGCCGGCGGCGATTTGCGCACCGGCTTGCCACGGCAGATGATAGAAATTCACGAAGCGATGCGTCTGCAGATTATCGTCGAGGCCAAGACTTCGGTGCTGGAGCAAATCTATGGCCGCCAGGAAAGTTTGCGGGAACTGATAGGCGGCGGCTGGGCGCATCTCAGCGCCAAGGACCCGGATAGCGGCGAAATCAGCGTGTTTCAACGCGGGGTAGGTTTCGTGGCCTGGCAGCCGGCGGATATTGAATTGCCGCTACGGAACGATTCGCCCGATTGTTATCGGCAGGAGACCCAGCCGGTGGAGACCATGTTGATCAAACAAGCTGTTTTGGCCGAGGGCTTGTGAACATGGCTATCTGGACGGTTCTGATTCCTTTGTCACCGCTGCTGGCCGCGCTGCTGGTAGGCGGCCTGAATTTTTTCCACATCATCGACGGCGAATCCGGCGAGAAAGCGACGGCGCGGATCACGTTGCTGGCCATTAGTGTTTCGGTAGCCACCGCCTTGGGATTGCTGGCTTGCGATCAGTTTGGAAAGCTTGCCACCTCATATCATTACGGCGACTGGCTAAACAGCGGCAAGCTGGCTATTGCTTTCAAGCTGACGAGCGGCGGTTTCAATCTGGCACTAGCCAGCCTGTTCTCGTTGCTGCTGTTGATCGTGATGCGATTTTCGGTGAATTACATGCACCGCGAGGCCGGCTTTCATCGTTTCTTTTTCATCCTGAATCTGTTTGCGGCGGCGATGTTGCTATTGGTGTTGTCCGGCAATGCGGTATTCAGCTTCATCGGCTGGGAGATCGCCGGTGTGTGTTCCTACTGGTTGATCGCCTATGCCTATGACAGGCCGGTGGCCTCGCACAACGCCACCAGGGCCTTCGTCACCAACCGGGTCGGCGACGGTGGATTTATTCTGGCGATAGGTTTGGCCCTGGCCTGGCTGGAAAGCGCCGATTGGCGGGCGATCAACAACGGCGCGGCTGATTTGGATCACGGCGACGCCACCTTGCTGGCGCTGAGTTTTGCGCTGGCGGCGTTCGCCAAATCGGCGCAAGTGCCGTTCACGCCGTGGCTGGCCCGAGCGATGGAAGGGCCGACGCCGTCCAGCGCGATTTTTTACGGCGGGGTGATGATACATGCCGGGATATTTTTGATCATTCAATTGCGGCCACTATTCGAACAAGCGCCGCTGGCGATGTGGGTGCTGGCCGTGGTCGGCGCGCTGACCACGATTTACAGCTATTGGGTAGGATTGAGCCAGACCGACATCAAAAGCTCGCAGATTTTCGCCACGTCGGCGCAACTGGGCCTGATGTTTGTGGAATGCGGACTGGGTTTCTGGACTCTGGCGGCCTGGCATCTTGGCGCTCATGCGGTGGTGCGCTGTTATCTATTATTGACCTCGCCGTCGATCCTGCACAACACCCGGGGGAGGCCCACCAAGCCGGTCTCGCCTATGCTAGCCAACTGTCGATGGGGGTTCATGGTGTCGCTGCAACGTGGCTGGCTGGAAGCGGCGATGGACTGGATGCTGGTCAAGCCTATCCAACAACTGGCCAGGGATATGCGTTACATCGACGAGCATATCGTCGATCCTGCCTTGGGCGCGCCTGCGCCGGCCATCAAGGCGATATCCTCGTTGGTGGAATGGGAAGAGCAAAAGATGGGCGCCAACCTGACTAGCGAAGAAGATCGCTTCGCGCAAGGCAGCGGTCTGGCCGGAAAGCTGGCCGAATGGACCGCTGCCTTGCTGCACTGGTTCGAATACCGCTTTATTCTGCGCGGCATCGGCCGCGATTCGATTCGGCTCGGCCGCCGCCTGGGCCGCGCCGCGAACCGTTTCGAGCTGTTGTTGTTGCGGCCGCGCTATCTGGCCTTGTTCGTATTGATCACACTGATGGTGGCGCTGGGATACCGATGATGACCGATATAGTTTACTGGCAGGCCGCCGCTGCATTTCCGATTTTGACGGCGCTGACCTTGGTGCCGCTATTCACGATGGCCGCAGTGCTGACCGTCAAGCCCGATTACAGTTTGCGGCTGGCGTTTGCCGGTGCCCTGCTGAATGTCGCGCTTAGCCTTTATTTGCTTTGGGCCTTCGATTCGGAAGCCCCCGGCATACACTTGGCCGAAAGCGTCGACTTTCTAGGCCTGAGTTATCGGGTCGGCGTCGACGGCACCAATATTCTGTTCATCCCGCTGGCCGCAATTCTGGGTTTGCTGGCATTGGTCTATACGCTGATCACCCGCCATCGCAACGATAGATTGTTCGTCGCCTGTTTGCTGGCTTATCAGGGCATCTTGATAGGCGCATTCGCGGCGCTGAACGTGCTGCAATTCTGGTTCTGGTGTTTGCTGGAACTGGTGCCGGTGGTGTTGTTGACCGTGTTTGCCGGCACCGGCAAGCAACGGAATCGGGTGGTGAAGGCGGTATTGCAGTATTGGCTATCTGGCCTGGCGATGAGTCTGGCCGGCTTCGTGATATTGAGTTTCGGTCTGGCGGAAAACGGCATGGCCCTGAGTTTCGACTGGCTGACCCTGAAGCACCATAATCTGGCGATTCCGAATGAAACCTTGATTTTCATCCTGCTGTTTTTCGGGTTTGCGGTGCGCACGCCGCTGTTTCCCTTCCATGCCTGGCTGCCGCTGCTGGCCGAACACGGTACCGCCGCCAGCGCGGCGATATTCCTGCACGGCCTGAAGCTCGGAATTTACGCGATGATCCGCTTTATTTTGCCGCTGGTGCCCGGTGCCGCCGAGCAATGGGCGCATTTCGTGGTCACGCTCGGGCTGATCGGCATTTTTTACGGCGCCCTGCTGGCGCTGATGCAGATCAACATTCGCCGCTTGCTGGCGTTCGCGGTGATCAGCCATACCGGCATGCTGGCCATCGGCGTGTTTTCCTTCAACGACTTCGCGTTGGAAGGCAGCATCCTGTTGTCGGTGGCCTACGGCTTGGCGACCGCCGGCATGCTGTTCAGCATAGGCCTGATTTACGAGCGTACCCGAACTTCGTTTCTGCCGCGACTGGGCGGTTTGTTCGAGACCAACACCACCATCGCCTTGCTGTTTCTGATTTCCGCGCTCAGTACCATGGTGATGCCCGGTACTCCCGGTTTCGACGCCGCGCATCTTCTGATCGAAGGCACCATCGAGGAGCACGGCTGGCTGACCGCGATCGCCATTTTACTGGGTAACGTGCTGGCCGCGGGCTTCCTGCTATGGGCCTTCCAACGCTTGTTTATCGCCCATTCCAGACGCAAGATCCAACCCTATCGCAGTATCAATCACCCGATTGTCAAGGAACGCATCATCGCGCTGACGATATGCGGCTTGTTGATCGCCACCGGTTTTTACACGACGCCCTGGCTGAAATTCATAGATCAGGAAGCCAGCGAAATCGGCGAACATTATCCGAAACACCATGGCCACCATATGAACGTCCCGCATCATGAATGACAGCTTGCCGCTTTTATCGTTGTGCCTGGTCTGGCCCTTGGTTGGCGCGCTGGCGCTGATTTTCGTCCGTGATCAACGTTGGGCCAAACGGCTTACGCTGTTGGTCGCCGGCCTGGAACTGTCGATAACGATCGCCGCGCTGGTCGGCTTTAATCCGGATCATGCCGGTTTTCAATTACTGGAAGATTATTCCTGGATACCCGGCCTGAACATCCGTTACCAACTCGGCGTCGACGGGATTTCCATTCTGTTCCTGCCCATGACGGCATTGCTGACCCTGATGACCTTGCTCGCCGGCTGGAACACGGTGCAACACTTAAACCGTTTTCATCTGGCGCTGATGCTGGCGCTGGAAAGCGTTACCATCGGCGTGTTTACCGCGCTGGACATGGCGTTGTTCTTCCTGTTCTGGGAGTTGACGCTGCCGCCATTGTTCTTCCTGATAGGCCTGTGGGGCATAGGCGCGGAACGGCGGCATGCGGCGATGAAATATACGCTGTACATGTTGTTCGGCGGCGTACCGCTGCTGTTCGGGATCGTCATGCTGGCGATCAATCATGCTCGCTACGCCGGCGGCGGAATTCCCGACGAACTGGTGCTCAGCTTGCCTATATTGCTGACCACGCCGATGAGCGATGCGATGCAAACAACGGTATTTCTATTGTTGATGATGGGGTTTGCGGTGAAAGCGCCGCTGGTGCCGTTTCATGGCTGGCTGCCGACCACGGCCATGGAGGCGCCGACACAGATCAGCGCCTTGTTGCTGGGCTTGAAACTGGGGGTCTATGGCATCGTGCGTTTCGCGATACCGCTGGCGCCGAACGCGGCCCTGCAGCATCGCTGGCTATTGGCGATCATTGGCGCGGTGACCATGGTCTACGCCGCGCTGATTGCCTTGCGGCAAACTAATCTGCGGCGCCTTTTGGCCTATTCCAGCATCAGCCATGTCGGCCTGGTCATCGTCGGCATCTCGGCTTTCAACCTGCAGGCCATCCAAGGTGCGATCATGCAGCTTTTCAATTTTACCCTCGTCGCCGGCAGCCTGATGCTGATAGCCGGGATGATACAGCAGCGCCTGGGCAGCAATGAACTGGTGCATCTCGGCGGCTTGGCGAAACCCATGCCGCGTTTGACGGTGCTGTTCTTTTTGTTCGCGTTGTCCGGTATCGGCGTACCGGGGACCAACGGTTTCCCGGCTGAATTATTGATCTTCATCGGCACCCTGCGGGCCTACCCGTCGCTGGCGCTGGTGGCGCTATTTGCCGCCGTGCTGGGTGCGGCCTATGTGCTGGGTTTCGTTCGGCGCGGTTTTTGGGGCCCCGTCGCCTGTGCCGCTGTGGCTCAAGCTCAGGATTTACGTGCAAGGGAACTGATGGTGCTGATTTTGCCGGCTTTGTTGGTAGTGGTCCTAGGGGTTTATCCGCAATGGGTTTTATCGCTGCAGGAAGGGACCTTGAACGCCTGGTTGCAGTCTATGCATCGACCAACGGTTATGATTACCCAGGCTCAACCGGTCGTTTCGAAACGCCTGGCAAGCGCGGAAACTAATCGGCATGAGGAATGACAAGGTGGGAAAAAGGAAATTGCACGGGCGACTGGTAAAAGGTTTCGATTCGATGTTATATTTTCGCCGGAGCAATTCCATGTCTTTGCGCGGTTTCATTGAACGCGGGGACTGAAAGCGTATCTACACGATTTTAAACTAGCCAATGAAGGATGAGTTTTATGCTTACGCCCGAAAAATTACTACTGGAAAACAAAGCCTGGTCGGAAGAGGTCAGCAGAAAAGATCCAGGTTTTTTCAAGCTACTAGCCCAGGAGCAAAAGCCCGAATTCTTGTGGATAGGCTGCGCCGATAGCCGGGTACCGGCGGAAACCGTGGTCAACGCTCAACCGGGCGAGATATTCGTGCATCGCAACATCGCCAATCAGGTGATCACCACCGATTTCAACTGTCTGAGCGTGTTGCAATACGCGGTGGAGGTGCTAAAGGTCAAGCACATCATCGTCTGCGGACATTATGGTTGCGGCGGCGTCAAGGCGGCGTTACAGCCGCAGAAATCCAATCTGGTCATCGCCAACAAATGGCTGATGCACATCAAGGATGTCTATCGCCTGCACCAGGACGAACTGGAAGCGATCGATCCGGCGAAAAAAATCGATCGCATGATCGAGCTGAACATCATCGAACAGGTTTATCGCCTGGCCCATACTTCCATCGTACAGTGGGCCTGGAAGCACGAGCACCAACCTACGTTGCATGGCTGGGTGTATGGTCTGAACGACGGTTTGATCGACGAGTTGATCAAGCTGGATTACAACACCCAGATCCATCCGATTTATCAATACGCCGATTAGTCGTTCAACTGTTTAGAGAGCATCAATGAAATCCCATGTCCATTATTATTTGAGTAACCTGAGCAAGGATATTTCGGCCAGCATCGTGGTTTTTCTGGTTGCCTTGCCACTGTGCCTGGGTATCGCCCTGGCATCGGGCGCACCGCTGTTTTCGGGCATCATTGCCGGTATCATAGGCGGGCTTATCGTCGCCTGGGCCAGCGGTTCGCATCTCAGCGTTTCCGGGCCGGCCGCCGGTCTAACTGTGATCGTATTCAATGGCGTCGAAGCGCTCGGGGGGTTTAGCGTATTTTTATTGAGCCTGGTTATAGCCGGTGTTATGCAAATGGCGCTGGGTTTTCTGAAAGCCGGATTGATAGGTGCGTTTTTCCCGGTCGCGGTGATCAAGGCCATGCTGGCGGCGATAGGCTTGATTTTGATCATCAAACAGACACCGCATGCCACAGGCTTCGATGCCAGCTATGTCGGCGACGAGAGCTACATGCAGGAAACGGCCGGTTCGAGTTTTTCCGAGTTATTGCAAGCCTTGAACGGTATTTCGCCGGGCGCAACCCTGGTCAGCGCCGTGGCCTTGCTGATACTGATCCTTTGGGAAACCCGATTGTTACGCCGCCTGCGTCTCGTGCGGATGATTCCAGGGCCCTTGATTGCGGTTATTTGGGGCGTGGCTTACAACCTTTGGTCGCTGCAGTTTGCCCCGGAATGGGCAATTGAACAACACCATCTGGTTTCGCTACCGGAACTGGGTTCTACAGCTAATTTCGTTGCCCAGTTACGCTTGCCGGATTTCAGCTATTTGACTAATCCCAAGGTGTATAGCGTCGCGGCGACGCTGGCGATCATCGCCAGTCTGGAAACGTTGCTGAGCATCGAGGCGGTCGACAAGCTGGATCCCCACAAGCGCATTGCTCCGACCAATCGGGAACTCAAGGCTCAAGGCTTGGGCAACATCATCAGCGGCATGGTGGGTGGCTTGCCGATTACCGCGGTCATTGTGCGTAGCGCAGCCAATATCAATGCCGGCGGCCAGACCCGGATGTCCAGCTTTTTTCACGGCTTGCTGCTGATGGTCAGTGTGCTGTTCTTTGCCGAATACCTAAACATGATCCCGCTCGCCTGTCTGGCGGCGATTCTACTGCAGACCGGCTATAAGTTGGCAAAACCCTCGTTACTGGTGGAGTTTTACCGTAAAGGCTGGAACCAGTTTTTACCCTTTGCAATCACCGTAATCGCCATTCTGTTGACCGACTTGCTGGAAGGCATCGTGATCGGCATGGGCGTGGGCATCTTCTTCGTATTGCGCGCCAACTTCCACGAAGCCATGACCCTGACACAGCATGGCTCGCACTATTTATTGCGCTTGCATAAGGACGTATCCTTTTTGAATAAGGCCCTGTTGCGCAAACATCTGAGCAGCATTGCCGAGGATAGCGAATTGCTGATTGACGGTAACAAGGCTCTGTTCATCGATCAGGATATCCTGGAGACTATCGCCGACTTTTTACTGTCGGCGCCGGACAATAATATAAAGGTTGAAATACAAGGCTTCAGCGTCGAGGGCATCGCGCCATCGTCCGGTCATTAGCCGTCCTAAACTAAGAGGGGGCCGGTAGCGCTTCCTCAACTGCGGCCGCAAAGAGACAATAAACCTTGTAACAGGGCCTGGGGCGTGGGTGGACAACCGGGAATGGTGAGATCGACCGGGATCACATTGCCGACCGCGCCACAACTCGCATAGGACACGCCGAATTCACCGCCGCAAACTCCGCAATCGCCCACCGCAACCACCCATTTCGGATCGGCGGTGGCTTCGTAGGTATGGCGCAGTGCCGCTTCCATATGCCGGGAAACCGGACCCGTCACCATCAATACATCGGCGTGGCGCGGCGAGGCGACGAAATGCACGCCGAAGCGCTCAATATCGTAATAGACGTTGTTGAGGGCATGAATTTCCAGCTCGCAACCATTACAGGAACCGGCATCCACCTGGCGAATCGCCAGACTGCCGCGGAAACGTCTGTCGACTACGGTTTTCAGCGCGTGTCCTATTTGTTCTACGGCTTGATCGGCTTCGTGGGCCGGCTTGGCTTTCGGCAGTTTTTCGGTGAGCATGCCGGTTTTGAAAATCTTAAAGTAAAGTCGCAGCATGGCTACCCTCGTTACAAATCGTGGCCGGAATAGGAAGCGTTGACCGACTTGTTGCAGACCGGAAAATCGGGCACGATATTGCCAAGAGTCAGTTTTTCCAGCGCCGGCCAGTTGATGACGCTGGGGTCGCGTGGCCAATAGCGGCCAATGGTGTTGTCCGTACCGAAGCGGACGAAGCACAAAATCTCGCCGCGCCAGCCTTCCACCGCCGCAAAACCTTCCGAGTCCGCGTCGGGGATCAGCCACGGGGCGACAAGCTCTCCGGCCGGCATGCCGTCCAGCATTTGTTCCAGCAGACGCAGGCAGGCGCGCAATTCCTTGTGTCTGACCCAGAACCGCGAGGAGACGTCACCCTGATCCTCCATTGGCACACGCACCTTCAACTGCTGGTAAGGCGGGTAGGGAACATCCTTGCGTACATCGAAACTCTGGCCGCTGGCGCGGCCGACGAAGCCCACCGCCCCCAGGGCACTCGCCAGTTCGGGTGACAAGAAACCGGCCCCGAGAAAGCGGTCTTCCAATGAAGAGTTGCCGTCGAGTATTGTGATCAGTTCGTCCAGTTCCTTACGCAGCGCGACAATGGCTTGCCGCATGCGCTTGGCCGTATCCGGGGTGAGGTCGCAGGCTACACCGCCCGGCACGATCCTGTCCATCAGCAGTCGGTGGCCGAAACAGGCCTGATTTTCCCGTACCCACAATTCCCGTAGCCGGCCGAACTGGTAATAACCGAAGGCAAAGCCTACGTCGTTGCACAACGCGCCCAAGTCCCACAGATGGTTGATGACCCGTTCCCGCTCCGCCAGGATGCCGCGTAGGAAAGCCGCGCGTGGCGGGGCTTCGATGCCGGCGGCGCGCTCCATCGCCAGGCAGGCGGCCCAGGCATGGCCTACCGTGGTATCGCCGGATACGCGTCCAGCTAGCCTTGCCAAGCTCGACGGATCGCGGCCTTCGGCGATTTTTTCGACACCCTTGTGTACGTAACCCAGCCGTTCTTCCAGATGCAACACGGTTTCGCCTATGGCCTGAAAACGAAAATGCCCTGGTTCGATGATGCCGGCGTGCACCGGGCCGACCGGGATTTCGTAGACGCTGGCGCCGTGGGCCTTCAGGAATGGGTAAGTGCTATCCGGTGGCGTTGGCTCGGTTTGGCGTCCCGCCACCGGAAAATCCCGGCGCAGGGGATAAACGTCTTCAGGCCAGGCCTGATGGCGGACCCAACGTTTGGGATCGGGATGATCCTCAAAGCGAATGCCAAACATGTCTTGAATGTTCCGCTCCGGCCGGTCGGCCGCCCAGTAATGCGGCGCCTGGGAAGGCAGGCTATTTTGTCCGTCTGGCAAATGGGTACGCAAAATCAGATAAATGCCCTGATGTTCCAGACAGGCGTTGACGGTCAGCCCGGCTTCAAGATCTTCAGCCCAGACACCACACCAACGCCACTGCTGAAGTTGAGCCGTTTCGGCGGCCTTGCCCCAGCCGGCAGGGTTGATTTCGAGCAGGCGGGCCGGCGGTATTTGGTCGGGGTGGTACAGGCGGGTCGCTACCCCCTGAGACTCGAATTTTTCGCACAGCAATCCGAAGCCATCGATACCTCTAGTCGTCATTGCGGCAAGCCTCCGGAAATCAATTGCGTGGCCTGATTGAACCAGTTACCCAGGAAGCCTGGGATAGAAAGCCCGAGCCACAACACTAGCGCCAGATGCAACATCACCGGCCAGAGATTGGCCTCGATCGGTTTTTGGCCTTCCGGAACCTCGCCGTAAACCATGGCTTGTATATGACGGAATAAGCCGGCGAAGGCCAGGCCTATGCCCAGCAGCAGGAAAGGCGTCAGCCAAGGGTAATCGTGCATGGTGGCGACCAGTACCAGAAATTCGCTGGCGAACACGCCGAAGGGCGGGAAACCGGCGATGGCGACGGTGCCGATCAGCAATCCCCAGCCTATGTTGGGCTGGGTCAAAATCAGGCCGCGTATCTTGTCCATGCGCTGGGTGCCGGCCAGTTGCGCGGCATGGCCGACCGTGACGAAGATCGCCGACTTGGTCAGCGAATGGGTGGTCATGTGGAACAGCGCCGCGAAGGTGGCCCAGGGGCTGCCGACGCCGAAGGCGAAGGTCATCAGGCCCATGTGTTCGATCGATGAATAGCTGAACAGGCGCTTGATGTCGGTCTGGCGATGCAGGAACAGCGCGGCCACCAGGAACGACAGCAGGCCGAAGCCCATCATCAGATAGCCCGCCATGTGGGTGCCGAGCGAGCCGTCCACCAGCATCTTGCAACGCACCACCGCATATAGCGCATCATTCAGCAATAGCCCTGAGAGTATAGCCGACATCGGTGTCGGGCCTTCGGAATGCGCGTCCGGCAGCCAGTTATGCAGCGGCACCAGGCCAATCTTGGTGCCGTAACCCACCAGCAGAAACACGAAGGCCAAACCTAGTATGGCGGGATCGAGTACGCCGGCGTGTTCGTGTAACTCCGTCCATAGTAGCGCGTCACCACCGACGCCGAGCTTCTGTTCGGCGGCGAAATACAGAAGCACCGTACCGAACAGGGCCTGGGCGATACCGACGCCGCAGAGGATGAAGTATTTCCAGGCCGCCTCCACGGATTCCGGGGAGCGGTACAGGCTGACCAGCAGCACGGTGGCCAGCGTCGCGCCTTCCATGGATACCCACATCACGCCCATGTTGTTGGTGGTCAATACCAGATACATCGCCAGCATGAAGCCCTGGTACATGGAGTAATAAAGTTTCAGGCGCGCGGCGGTGAGCCGGCCGATGTCGCGTTCGTGCTGCATGTAAGGGCCGGAGAAAATCGAAGTCGTCGATCCGACGAAGGCGGTCAGCGCCACCAGATAGACGTTGAAGGAATCGATATACAACATCCGGCCGATGGAAAGCTGGGGGCCGTTCCAGAGTACGTCGACGGCCAGCCAGATAGCGGCCAGCAAAGCCAAGAGGTTGCAGCGGGTATTGATCAGGCCGGCCTTGGGGCTGTCGCCGAGCAGGGCCAGCAAGCCCATGCCGATCAAGGGAATAAGCAAAATCAGGTAGACGGCGATCACTTGTCCACCTCGCTGAGTTTGCTGAGCTGATCGACGTTCAGCGAATCGATGCTGGCGCTGATCTGGAAGAAGAACACGCCGAACACCACGGCGGCGACCAGTACGTCGAAAGCCACGCCCAGTTCCACCACCATGGGCATGCCGTAGGTGGAAACCACCGCCGCGAAGAACAAGCCGTTCTCGATCGACATGAAGCCCACCACATGAGCCACGGCCTGGCGGCGGGTGATCATCAGCAACATGCCAAGCAAAACCACCGCCAGGCTGACCGCGATGGCATTCAGCGTCACCAGCGGAGAATGCGCCACCACCGGCAAACTGACGTAATAACTGAATACTACCAGCGACGCGCCGGCCATCATCACTCGCGCCGGGTGATCGATGGTATCCATCACCCGGTGCAGGCCCAGCCTGCGGATCAAGCGATGCAGCAGGAAAGGGATTACGATACCCTTCAGCACCAGACTAAGCGCCGCTGAAATATAAAGATGCGGATAATTCAGCACTCCGGCCGCTAGCGCGGTAGCCGCCGCCAGCAGAAATCCTTGCATGGCGAAAATCACCACTAGACGCACCAGCCGGGATTGGCCCAGCATCAGGAACGAGGTCAGGGCGATCAGCCCGGCCAATAGCAGGATGGCCTGGCCATAGAGATCGAGATCAGTGATGGACACGCGCGGCCTCCAGGATGATGTGGCTCAGCATGCCCAGCACGCTGAGCAGATAGGCGAAGCTCAGATATTCCTGCACCCGGAAAATGCGCATTTTGGCGAACAGCACCTCGGAGAGCACCAGCAATACCGCCAGTACCGCCAGTTTCAGCGCAATCATCGCCACGCCGAAGCCCAGGGCCTGTAAGGAAAAGTCCTGGGCGATGCCCCAAGGAAAAAAAATATTGGCGATCAGCACACCGTACAACATCAACTTGATCTGGCTGGCCCATTCGATCAGCGCCAGCCAGCGGCCGCTGTATTCCAATATCATCGCTTCGTGAATCATGGTTAGTTCCAGATGGGTGGCTGGATTGTCTACCGGTATCCGCCCGGTCTCGGCGACGGCGACCAGCATCATTCCGCCCAGCGCGAACACGAAGGATGGCCGCAACACCAGGCCGGTATCCAGCACGTAATTCATGGCCTGGGACAAATTGGTGGTATGCGCGCTCATCGCCAGCGTGAACACCGCCATCAACATGGCCGGTTCGGCCATCGAAGAGATCGTCATCTCACGCGACGAGCCCATGCCGCCGAAGGCGGTGCCTATGTCCATGCCGGCCAGTACCTGAAAGGTCCTGCCCAGCGCGAAAAAACCCACCAGCACGATCACGTCGGCGATGCGCGCGGTCGGAAGATTCACCGTCACCAACGGCACGAAAGCGGCCGCCAGGACCGTGGAGGCAAACACGATATAGGGCGCGGCGCGGAAAATCCACGACGCGGAATGCGGAGTAATGGGCTGCTTTCGGTACAGTTTGCGCAAATCCCGGTAGGGCTGGAACAGCGACGGTGCCTTGCGGTTTTGCAGCCGGCATTTGACGCGTTTGATCCATCCTGCCAGCAGCGGGGCGGCGGCTATGAACAGCAAGGTCTCGAGTATTGCCAATAACCAGGCCATTAGCTGATTACCCACAATAGGAAGATTAAGGTAAAAAAGGAATAACCGAGATAAGTGCGGATATTCCCGGTCTGCAGGCCGCCGGCCCAGCGCGCCAGGCGCAGCACGGCGTGGCCGGCTGGTTCGTACAGGACCAGCAAGGCGCGATCCGGCACCTGAAAATGATAACGCAAGGCTGTCACGCGGGTTTGCGCCGGGCCTTCCTTGGTTTCATCGATGGTTTCGCGAATTTCGTAGACCGGCTGGAAGATGCGGCGGATAGGCATGCTGAAGGCCCCGGAGGTGTATTGCATCCGGGCGTTCAAGCCGCCGAAGCCACAATCCCACGGTTCGGCGCGGCGCGGTTCCAGACCCGTGCGGCGGTAAAGCAGGTAATAGCACAGCCAGCCGACAGCGACGGTGCCGATCAGCACTAGTGACGGCGCATAAGCGGCCGTCTCGGGCGATACCGGGGTCAGCCATAGCCAGCCCAGCGCGGAAGTATTGGGCAGTTGGAAGCCTGTCAACTGTAAGGTCAGATTGCCCATGGCGCCGATCAGCGGCGTAGGTAATACTCCGAATAATACGCAGCAAGCGGCCAGCATCGCCGGTCCCGCCAGCATACCGCGATGACGAACCTCGTGGGCATGCGCGGCATGTTCGGAACGCGGCAGACCCAGAAATGCCACGCCGTATAGTTTGACGAAGCAGGTAGCCGCCAGTGCCGAGGTCAGCGCCAGCACGGCGCTGGCGGTAGGAATCAAGCTGCGCAGCACGCCGCTTTCCAGGTTGCCGGCTTGCAGAGCGGTCTGAAAGATCAGCCATTCCGAAACGAAACCGTTCAAGGGCGGCAGCGCGGCGATACTCAGGGTGCCGATCAGGAATGTCGCCGCCAGTTCCGGCATGCGATGAATCAAGCCGCCCATGTTTTCGAGGCTTTGTTCATGGGTCTGATGCAGGATGGCACCGGCGCCGAGGAACAACAGGCTCTTGAACAGGGCGTGATTCAGACAGTGCAGCAAGGCCGCCACCAGACCCAGCGTACCCAGTTCGGTCTGGCCGCTGCTCAGAAAGATTAGCGACAAACCCAATGCGGTGAAGATGATGCCGATGTTTTCCACCGACGAATAGGCCAGCAAGCGTTTCAGATTCTGTTGCTGTAGCGCGTAGAGTATGCCGAGCACGGCGCTTGCCGAACCGACAATCAGCACTACCACGCCCCATTGCCAATGGATTTGGTCCAGCAGGTCGAAACCGAAACGGATGAAGCCGTAGACCGCGATTTTCAGCATGACGCCGCTCATCAGCGCGGAAATGTGGGAAGGCGCGGCCGGATGCGCTTCCGGCAGCCAGGCGTGAAGAGGAACCAGGCCGGCCTTCATGCCGAAACCGGTCAGCGCCAGTACGAAGGCGACGCTGGCCCATGCCGGGCTCAGCACCGCACCGCGCATCGCATCGAAGGTCAGGCCGTCGCCGAATCCGGCCAGCACGCCGAAAGCCAGGATGATGGCGATGGCGCCAATCACTGCCATCAACAGATACAGAAAACCGGCGCGCCGGTTGGCGGCATGTTCGTGTTGAAAAACCACCAGAAAATAGCTGGCGACCGACATCAGTTCCCAGGCGATCATGAACACGAAGGCGTCGTCGGCCAGCAAGACCAGTTCCATGCCTGCCACGAACAGTCCGGTGAACAAGCCGAGCACCGCCAGCGAATATTTGCCGTGTTCGAATTCTCGAACATAGCCCGGTCCGTAGAGGCTGACGGCGATCAGCGGCAGGCCGAGCACGCACAGGAAAAAACCGGATAAAGGGTCGAGGCGGATGTGCCAGTGCAGCCAGGGCAGGCCAAGCGGCAGGGTATCGGTAGCGATCGTATTGCTGGTCAATATGCCGGCTCCCGCCAGCAATGCGCAAATACCGGAAATACCGAGCAAGATGAACAGGCTGTTGCGGTGCCGCTCGGCATAGTCCGTTTCGGATAAAAGTTTGTCCGCTTTGGTTTGTATCGCCGGCCAGCGACGCAGCAGGGTTTGCGAGAGATGATCGAGCGCCAAACGCCGGTTGGTGGCCAGGGCCGTCAGCGCCGAGATCAGCGCCGCGGCCACGGATAGGTAGGCGAAAAATAGCGACATCGCGGCTCCTGCGTTTTAGGTTAGCCTTGCGGTTGAGGTAGTACCCTTATTGAAGTGTATTGTTATACCTCGAGCTTAGCAAACAAAAATCAGCTTTCGGCTATTTTGCGTTTTCTGGCCGCCAGTTCGTGTTCCGAATAGGCTTCGTGGGTTTCTAGGCCATGAATTTCGCAGCGCCCGCCACGAGCGATGTAGTCGTCTTGGTAGTGGTCTATGAATTCCATCACGGTATGGTCGATCAGGTAGGCGTCGGTCAGGTCGAAAATCACGATCTTGCCGTCTGGCAAGGTCGCCAGTTCGCTTTTCAATGAAATGAAGTTTGAGAATATCGCCGAGCCGCTGATTTTGATCAGGCAAGTGTCGGCCTGTTTCCGATCCAGACGGTAGGAGATCGTCAACAGGTTTTTCAGCGGAACGCCGCTGCCGAGATGGATCAGCAGTTTGGCGGCGATGCCGATCAACACGCCTGCCAGAAGATTGGTTGCCAGGATGCCGGCGATGGTGATCACGAACAAGGCCAGTTGTTCCTTGCCTACATCCAGGGTTTTGGCGAATGCCTCGGGCGAGGCCAGCCGGAAGCCCGTGTAAACCAGCAGCGCGGCCAGGGATGCCAGCGGAATCGTGTCGATAATATGCGGAAACAGCAGCACGAACACCAATAAAAATGCGCCGTGGAAAAAGTTGGACCAGCCACTTTTCGCGCCGGCGTCGATGTTGGCGGAGCTACGGACGATCTCGGCTATCATCGGCAGGCCGCCGAGCATGCCCGATACGGTATTGCCTATGCCGACCGCGCGTAAGTCGCGGTTCAGGTCCGAATAGCGCTTTTCGGGGTCGAGTTTGTCCACCGCAGCGGCGCTGAGCAGGCTTTCCAGGCTGCCGACCAGGCAAATGGTGACGACGCTTTCCCAGAACGCGAAGCTGGCGACCTTGGAAAAGTCCGGCGAAACCAGGCTTGCCGCCAGGCTGTCGGGGATGTTCACCAACAAGTTGCCGCCTATGATCAAATCTTCGGGGGCCTTGAATAAGGCTTCGGGTTGCAAGTGCTCGAGACCGAATGCCTTTCCCAGAAACATGCCGGAGGCTATCACCAAAATCGGCGCCGGAATTTTTCTCAAGTAAGGGTTTTGAACCTGCGGCCAGCCTATCAATATCGCCACGCCGGCCAAGGCGATCAGGCCGATTTTCGGAATGAAATAGGTCAGTGCATGCGGAAGCTGGGCGATGCCGGACAGCATGCCGCCGCCCTCGATATGGACGCCGGCCATCACCGGCAGCTGTTTGGTCACGATGATGATGCCGATCGCCGCCAGCATGCCGTGTACCACCGACGAGGGGAAAAAAGCCGCCAGACGTCCGGCCTTATAGAACCCCAAAACCATTTGCAATATCCCGGCGACGACGATGGCCGCCAAGGTATAGCGGTAGCCGGCCATGGCATCGCCCTGGCCCAGTGATTCCACGGCGGTGAGTATCACCACGATCAAACCCGCCGCCGGGCCGGTGATGGTCAGAGAGGAACCGTTGATCCGCGACACCAGCAAACCGCCGACGATGGCCGAAATGATGCCGGCCATGGGCGGAAATCCCGAGGCCACGGCGATGCCCAGACACAAGGGCAGTGCGATCAGAAACACCAGAAAGCCGGCGGCGATGTCGCTACGCCAGCCGGTTTTCAAATCTGCAAAAGTGTTAATAGTCTTGCGGTTTTCCATCAATACTCCAGAATTTTAGGATTTGGTTAGTCGGAACGGCCGTAGAAACAGGGGGGCGGAACATGTTTATGATTCGGCGCGGTTTGGTTTCGATGATAACCGCTTTTTTCTAAAAACGATAAAAGTCGGGGGGAATTTGGCGCTGATGACGTTTGAGCTATAAAACGCCTAGCCAAGGTGATGTGAATGTTGGAGGGATGACGACGTTAGGTTCCGGCAAGGAGAATCTGCCGTTGGAGATTCTCCTTGCGGTACTAAGGTGCGCGCGACGATTAGCGGCTTTTGTGAGTAAGCGAGCGTCCGGATAGGGAGAGCAGGCTCAGCAGGCCGGTCAGCAGTATGGTAAACGAGGCCGGGAGTGGAACGCTAGTAATGGCCGTTCCAGACATTATCGTGATATCCCCACCGTGGGCAATCAAAATTTCCCCTCCAGGGGTTAGTGTAGAAGAAGGGGGGACGCGAATGCCGGAGCCGATGCTGATATTTCCACCGGGATTTAGCGTAATTCTTCCTGGCGAGACGATTGACGGTGTGGAAGTATCGACTGGCGCATCTAACAGAATCACTTGACCGTCGAGTACGAGATTGCTTGCGGAAATGTTGATGTTATGCCCGGTCAATGAGGCGTTTGATTTGAAGAAAATGGAAGCCGCATTCAACGTGATGCTAGGCGCGGACAGTGTGAAGGCGTCGAGCGTTAGACTGCCCAGCGAACTTAAGGAAATACCAGTGTCCGACGTGAAACTTCCGGCGCTCAAGGAAAGGTCGCCGCTACAGCTAAAATTCAAACCGTTGATGGCATCCAACGATAGGCTGCCGGAGCAGGTGGTGGAGCCGCCGAGATCAACCGGCGTCGAAGCGTGGGCATTGGAAAACGACAACCCATAAATACAAAATAACAACCAAGCAATACGCATAAAAAACTTCCTGTTCTAGTGTTAAAAATGGGTTTGCATAGTACGAATTAATTGTGTCATTTTCAAGACAACGGTCGCGATCGATGCGCCTCCTGACGTCGGCAGCATCCTATCGGTCGTCTAGATTTAGCGCATGTTATCGGGTTACACTACTTACGACGGCAAATCAGGCGAGTCTCTTGCCTGGTTCGAATAAGCCGACCTACTAACTTGTGGAAAAGTTATGAGTGAAATTATACCAATATCTAAATTTATACAATATGGGTTTGACACCCTAGGCAATAGCTTCGGACTTGTCCTTATCGGTATAGTATTTCTCATAAGATCAGATGGAATATGTTGGCCAAGTAAATTTCAAAAAAAAACATTGGCGGAATATTATGCGGCAAAAAAAGAAAATAAAAATCTAACTTCTGATCAAGAGTATGTAAGTATTTTAATTGTTTCCAATAGAGCGGGTTGGTTTTTTATTTTGCTAGGTTTCTTATTTTCAATTTTTAACAAATTGAAGATTTATTTTTAATTGGGGATAATTATGTCTGATACGTTGAAAGCCATAGATGAAGCAACGCGATATGGAGAGTCCCTCGGATAGGTTGTGCCGAGCCAGCGGCGAGGCGCAACGGTCGCGTCGATGCGCCTCCTGACGTCGGCAGCATCCTATCGGTCGTCGAAATTAGCGCATGTTATCGGCTTGTCTAGCCACCAAATGCGCGAGAAAGCCCCGCCCGATTGCCGGCGTATATTATTAGCCCATGCGGCTAGCGGTTTTAGGCGATATTGACAAGTTACCGGTATTTAACAAGCACCGCCTCGGCCGGCAAAAACCGCCGCAGACGGATCAGCAATTCATCGCTTGGCTTAACCCGCCAGTCATCGCCGAGCTGGATAGAGGCTTTGGCGTCATTTGAAACGTATTCGATGCTGACCGGGCATTGGCCGCCGCGGAAGGGTTTCAGGATCGCTGTCAGTTCGCCGACAAATTCGCGCTGCGCCGGCCATTGCGCGGCATCCCAGTTCATCACGATGCCTCTGGCATACAGTTCCCTCGCCTCTTCCATGCTGTAGAGTTTCTCGGCCGTCATGC
>JAJRDU010000242.1 GCA_028748685.1 Methylococcaceae bacterium | reverse complement strand
AAAGGTTTTGGTTTCATCGAACCGTCCGAAGGTAAGGAAGACGTTTTTGTTCACCACTCGGTGATTTTGGGCGAAGGTTTTAAAACTTTGTCCCCTGGTCAATCCGTGCAGTTCGATATTGAGTCTGGTCCCAAAGGCTTGACCGCCGCGAATGTTCAGCCCAAATAAGCGCTAAAAACTCCGGTCGAAAAGGCTCTTTTTATAAAGGGCCTTTTTTTATGCGCGGTGGAAATGTAGTTTTTAGCGTGTTCGCGCGGTTTATCCGGCTATAATCAGACTTTCTCCCCATAACACTCATTCCGACCATGGCACGCGAATTCTCACCGTTAAAACAACAGGATACTCCCGTTAAGGTCTTATTCACCGGCTATCTGACTACTGTAGCGGTTGGTTATCTGATGGCCCTAATTCAGATCTTATTTACCCATGGCATGGCGGACGGCAAGTTCGGTTTGTCGATAGACGACATCGTCTACAGCTATTACGGTAACCGTTCCGGCACCTTGTTGGAAACCAAGCTTAACGGTTCGATGAAGGAAAATGCTTCCGAGCGGGAGCGTTTCGTGATCATGCAGTGGGTCAGGGACGGTGCCGATCAGGATGAATTTGCGGAATCCGGCGCGGAGAAAATTATCCAGGATCGCTGCGTGATGTGCCATTCAAAAGGAGCATCGATTCCCGATTTTACGGATTTCAATGTCTTGAAGGAACTGACCAAGGAGGACGAGGGAGCTACATTTGGATCGCTGACCCGAGTTTCTCATATCCATTTGTTTGGAATCAGCTTTATTTTCATGTTTGTGGGACTGATTTTCAGTTTTTCCGAAACCAGTACCATTAAGTACAAGTCGATCGCCATCGGCATGCCTTATGTATTTTTGCTGGTCGATATTCTGTCCTGGTGGCTGACCAAGTTGCATCCGATGTTCGCCTGGCTGGTGGTATTTGCCGGGGCCGGCATGGCGGTGTCATTCGCATTTATGTGGACGGTTTCGGTGCTGGAAATGTGGGTGTTTGATAAAGTGTTTCTGGATGCGGAAGGTCAGCCTAGACAGCAGTGGAGCACCATAGTCGAGGCGAAGTTTAAGGAATTGGGCGGCGAAGATGCGGCAAGGCGCTTGGGCGTTATCGCCAAGCGAAGCGGGCTGTTTCTTTGGGAAAAATGGTTAACTCAAGGGGTACCGCTGCTTGAGGCAATGTATAGAAAACTGTCGTCGAAAAAAGAGTAAACGTTATGTGACCGGCAGGGCAAAACCGGTTTTTAAAAATCAAATCCTAGCATTGTCGGCCGCTATACTCATCGATATGATGTGACCGCAATTTAGAGGAGGTCTGCTATGGAAATCAATTCATTGACTGGTAGTGCAAGCAATCTGATTACCAATGCCCAACAAAAGGCGGGTGCCGCAGCGCAAACCATCGCGACATTGCCCGTCCAGAAAGAAGAAGTCGGCGGCTCCAAGGATGTGGCCGCCAGTGATCTGTTTAAACCGATATTGAGCCTGAAAGAAGCCGAACTGGAAACGTCCGCGGGGGTAAAACTACTGGAAGCGGAAAATAAAATGGTGGGTTCCGTACTCGATATCAAGGCTTAATCGTTAACGCTGACATCATAGCCCAAGGCTTTGATGTCAGCCGCAAGCCCATTCATCTCTTCAATATTAGCTTTCTGCAAACTCTCCGCCTCGGGCTGAAAAGACTGCCGGGCTATACTGTAAAGCATAATCTTCTGTACCTTAATTTGGCGATCCCGCAATTCGGTCAAGAGTCGTAAATAAGCCTGTTTTTCGCTATCCGACCATGCTTGTTGATAATGCAGCATACAGGTTTGCATTTTTGTAAGACATAAATCGGCCGCGATCTTCAGGTGTTCCAGCAGTTTTTTCTGGCTTTGGCCGGTGTTATTGATCAGCTTGCGTCCTTGTTCCGAGGCACTGTCCAGTTTGAACCATAGTTCGCCGTTGTAGCGGGCCAATTCCGATAAGCCCGCTTGCACCGTTGATTGGTGAATCAAACTGCCGTTGCTGATTAGCACAAATTTACTGGTGGGGAAGACGCCTTCCCCTGTGGCAATCTCGCCGATTAACCGAATCGCTTTGTCGAAATCTTTAAGACTGGTCGGTTCGCCGTTACCGGATATGGCGAGGTCCTTGATGACACGCTGTTCTTGAGTGATATTGAAGCGTGTGAAGAAATCGCCGTGTTGCACATAATCCAGAAAAAAGTGCAGTTCATCGGCTAGCAATCCAAAATCCATCTCCGGCGCATTGCCGCGCTGTAAGTCGGGTACCTGACAGTAAATACATCGCCAGTTGCAGGCATTGTTGGGATTGAAGTTGATGCCGATCGACAGGCCGCCAGCGCGGCGAGACATCACCGGGTAGATATATTTCAGGCCGGCAATGTCTCGGTCATGGTTGGTGGTGGTGAGTAATTTCGACACTATGCTTCAAGTTCTTTTAGCATTTTGCCGAGATTATTTTTCCATGCGGTTAACCCGTTGGCGCCACCACCGTGAATGACAGCCGCTGCGGCACTAGGACTGTCAAAGGCTGTATCTCTGGTAAATAACAATATGCCGTCTTTTTCGACAAGTGTTCCATCTTGAATCAGCTTTTTTCGTAGTGAAATAACATAAGGATGCTGGGTTTCAGCTGATGGCCGTTCAATAAGCACAGCTGTTGAATCTTTAAATACCACAAATCCGGTCTCAGTACGTTTGCCATGGGCCACAGCCTCTTTATTTTTGCAAATAAGAGCTGTTTCTGGCTTTGAGTTTTTAAATGAATCAATTATAGGTGTCAGTAAATCAGAGCCGAGCACCGGTAGAACCTGTTGGATACGAGAGAGAAAGACCTCCATGTCTTCCCTGTCTGACTCTGGTAGTTTAGGATTACTTGAGTTTGTGTTTTCTATCCGATAGCGAGCAATCTTTTTCGCCTCGTTAAGAATCCGGTTCTCTAGATAACGAATATGGGCTTTTGTAAGGTTTTCATCTTTGCTTACAAACACAACCACCGAATTCCAAAAATCTTTTGTTTTATGTTGTTTTAATCTATCCCGAATGACTTCTGCTTCACCAATGTAAGCTAAAGGTTCGCCTGTTTCAGGGTCAGAGCCAAAAAGAAAATAAACGCCGGAATTTCCAGTTTCGTCACGTAGAAGTAGATCATCAAGTTCTGTTCTTGGTGCGGCTAAAGCTTTTCCTGTCCAATTGGATACTTCTCCGACACGTAGTCGTTTTGCATTTCCATGCGGTAAAAAAAGCCTGATTGTTGCTGAAGCCATAGGCTAAATTTTTCTTAGCGCCTAACCAACACTTCGCCTCGCCAAGTCTCCGCCATATCGCCGCCATATCGCCGCACCCGATTGAATGCCGCACTACTATCGGCAAAGCGCGAATCGAGTGATTTGAACGAGGCAAACAGCATGGGCAGGAATGCCAAAGTGTGCGATCCGCAGTCGTTGAAGGTGGCAGAAAGCTGAGGTTGATTCCACAGCAGCAAGGTTCCGCGACGCATTGCATAGCCCAGGTAACGGCCGGTGCTGCCCATCACGGCGATGGTGCCTGCCACCATCCTGGAGCCGCAATAATCGCCGGCATTGCCTTCTATCAGAATCTGGCCGCGGCGCATGTGGTCGCCGGCACGTTGTCCGACATTGCCCTTCACCAATACGGTGCCGCCTTTCATGCCTTGCTTGTTGCCTGGCAATGCGCCGCCGAGAAAGTCGCCGGCATTGCCGTCGATCTGGATCAGGCCATTTTTCATTTCGCAAGCCGCGTACAAACCGGCGTCGCCGCTGACATTGATGGAACCCGATTTCATCTGCATGCCCAGGTAGGCACCAGCATTGCCCAGTACGGAAATGCTGCCGCCGTCGAGTTCCTTGCCGATGAAATCCAGTTTATCCGTGCTGCCGGCAATGATGATTTCTTGAGTGTTTTTACCGGTAATGTAAAACAACTCATCGACGCGAGGCCGGCTTTTGCCATTCTGTAGTTCGATGGCTGCGATGGCATCGACGTCCAAACCTTGCAACTTTTGACAAACCAGCGGCGACATATCGACCCGCTGATCTGTTGGTTGTTTCAGGGTAAAGGTTAACGCGCTCATGCCATGATCTCCTGCAAATGAAAGTGGAACGGTCCCAGTTTGCCGCCGTAGTTGCCGGCGCTAATGCGCTTGATGCCGTTGGCGGCGCCCAG
>JAJRDU010000241.1 GCA_028748685.1 Methylococcaceae bacterium | reverse complement strand
CGGCAAGAATCACGGCATGTTGTTCGCTTATCCCGATCAGGAGCCTCGTAGAGTCTGGATGAAGAATACCCTCTTGCCCCTTGATGTGCTGTTCTTGGCCAATGATGGCCGCATCGTCGCCATGCTGGATAATTTACAACCTTGCGCGAGCGACCCTTGCCCCATTTATAATTCGCAAGTAGACGCCATGTATATGCTGGAACTAAACGCCGGCTTTATAAAAAACCACAATGTGGAAGTCGACCAAACATTGCAACTACCCTAATCCACAAGAAGGCGCCGCTCACGCCGGGCCATTGACATCGTTAGGATCACCCTCGTAAGGCGTCGCATATTTACAGTCTTTTTGCGGACAGACTTTTTCGGTGCCTCGGCGCTTGGTGGTTTTCAAGGTCAAGATCGGCCAATGGCAATCCGGACAACTTTCCTTGATCGGCGCATCCCATAGCGCGTAATCGCATTTAGGGTATTCGGAACAGGAATAGAATATCTTGCCGCTCCGCGCCTTGCGTTTCAAGATCGCGCCCTTTTTACACTGAGGACATTCGACGCCGGTATCCTGCGGTTTTTCCAAGGGCTCGATGTGCTTGCAGGTCGGATACGCGCTACAACCGACGAACTTGCCGTATTTCCCGGTCTTAATCACCAACGGCGAAGAGCATTTCGGACAAACCCGCCCCTCCACCACTTCCGGTTCCGCGGAAGACGCCACGTTGTCGTCGCCGAGATTGCGGGTATAGGAACAGGTCGGGTAGTTGGTGCAACCGATGAAACGGCCATTGCGCCCCAATCGAATCGACAATGGACTCCCGCAATCGGGACATTTTTCGTCAATGCTTTCCTGGGTGACATCCTTGCGCTGCACGCTTTCGTCTTTCTCGGTAATCAGCTTGGTAAAAGGCCGCCAGAAATCGTTCATAAGCGGGATCCAGTCTTTTTCACCGCGCGCCACCGCATCCAGATCATCTTCCAGATTGGCGGTAAAACTGTAATCGACGTATTTGGTGAAATGCTCGGTCAGGAATTTATTGACGATGCGGCCGACATCCGTCGGATAAAAGCGTTTGTTGTCGATGGTGACATACTCGCGATTTTGCAGCGTCGAGATAATGGTCGCATAGGTCGAAGGCCGACCGATGCCATGCTCCTCCAAGGCCTTGACCAGACTGGCTTCGCTGTAGCGGGGCGGCGGCTCGGTAAAATGTTGATCGGCGCTGATGTCGTCAAGAACCACCGGCCGACCTTCCTCCATGGGCGGCAGCAGACTCTCCTGGTCGTCGGCGGCTTCCTTGCTGTCATCGACACCTTCCAGATAAACCATCATGAAGCCCGGATTGGTAACCGTCGAGCCTGTGGCCCTGAATACGTTTTTATCGCTGCCGCAATTCAAGTCCACTGCCACCTGATTCAAGGTGGCATGCACCATCTGACAGGCGACCGTGCGCTTCCAGATCAGGTCGTAGAGTTTGGCTTGTTCGGCGGTCAGTCGATTTTTCACCTGCTCCGGTAAACGCTGCACCGAGGTGGGACGAATCGCCTCGTGTGCCTCCTGGGCGTTTTTCGATTTGGTTTTGAACTGGCGCGGCTCTTTGGGGACATTATTGGTGCCATATTTTTCCGCAATCAAGGCTCGAATGTCGGCAATAGCCTCCTCGGCCAAATTCACCGAATCGGTACGCATATAGGAAATCAATCCGACGGTTTCGCCACCCAGATCGATGCCCTCGTATAACTGCTGCGCGACCATCATCGTCCGCTTGGTGGTAAAACCCAGCTTTCGGGCGGCTTCCTGCTGCAAGGTCGAGGTTATGAACGGCGGCGCGGGATTCTTGCTGCGTTGTTTTTTCTCCAGCTTGGCGACGATCAACTGACCGTCGGCCGCATCCAACAAAGTTTGTTTGACCAGCGTCGCTTGGGCTTCGTCGGTAAAGCTAAATTGGTTGAGTTTTTAGCCGTTGAAATGCGTCAGTTTGGCCTTGAACGGCTGCCCCTGGGCGCTGGCTTCCGCGCTATGTGACCAGTACTCTCGAGTTTTGAAAGCCTCGATTTCCATTTCCCGCTCGACGATCATCCTCAAGGCCGGACTTTGCACCCGCCCGGCCGACAAGCCGCGGCGTATCTTTTTCCACAGCAGTGGCGATAGATTGAAACCAACCAGATAATCCAACGCTCGCCTGGCTTGCTGGGCGTTGACCATGTTGTTCGACAATTCGGTCGGATGAGCTATCGCCTCGGTGACGGCTTTCTTGGTGATCTCATGAAACACCACCCGCAGCACTTCCTTGTCTTTTAGCAGCTTTTTTTCCTTGAGATGTTCGAAGACATGCCAGGAAATCGCCTCGCCTTCGCGATCAGGGTCGGTCGCCAGATATAAGGTATCGGCATTTTTGATCGCCTTGCCGATTTCCTGGAGATGTCGCTGATTGCGGTCGATGACTTGATACTTCATCGCGAAACCGTTGTCCGGATCGACCGCACCTTCCTTAGGGATAAGGTCGCGGACATGACCATAGGAGGCGAGGACCTGAAAATCCTTGCCTAGATATTTTTCTATCGTTTTACACTTCGCGGGTGACTCTACAATGACTAAACTTTTGCTCATGCTGTCCGTACAAGAATCAATGTAAAGAAGATGGAATCAGATCATAGACAATGTCTTCCATTCTGGAAAAAGCCGCGCTATCACCGGGCTGACTCAACAACACCATCAATACGATCCACTTCAATCTATCCAGCGTGATGTTTTCATCCTTCAATGCCATCGCCCGGTCGATCGCAATCTCACGGTTGGCGGGCGACAATATGCCACTGTGCTCGAGAAACATCAGAAAATCCCGGCACTCGAGATCAAAGACAGCCATTTCCTGGCTGCTAAAAATCCTGAACGAAGACGGAATAGCCGGTGTAATGGTTTCCATGTCGGAAAGCGACTCCAACCAATCAAAGGCTTTGCTGACATCGGGTTGTTGAAATCCTGCATCCAGCAACTCGCTGGCTATCACATCGGTGTCGGGATAGTTATCGCTGTCACCATCGAGATAATTTTCAAACAGATAGATCAACACATCAAAAATATCTTCTTTCATCAGAGCCTTTATTAAATTCGGAAATAGCTACCACCTGCGGCCGCTGCGATGTAGCCTTGCAGTTCGAGAACCAGCAACATCGACGAAACTACTTCCGCCGACCAACCGCTTTCCTGAACCAGAGTATCAACCGTTGTGGGGTTGTACGCGATCAATTTCAATAGATTTTGCTGCTCCAGGTCAAGCGACATCTGATTTATTTGCGGCGCTTGAATGATATGTGTCTGATTATATTGACCTAACTCTTCAAAAATATCCTGCGCGGTCTCGACTAATTTAGCGCCTTGCCTGATTAAAGCGTTGCAACCACGCGCCAAGGGATTATGAATCGAGCCGGGAATCGCAAACACTTCCCTATTCTGTTCCAATGCCAATCGTGCCGAAATCAGAGAACCG
>JAJRDU010000240.1 GCA_028748685.1 Methylococcaceae bacterium | reverse complement strand
TTGACTGCATCAAGTGGTTTATAACTAGTTCTGCCGGCTTCAGCAACGGCAGCGGTTGAGAAAGAACCCATGGCAGCAGCTAAAGAGAATGCAATAACAGCGCTTTTTAAAATTTTCATGTATGAACCTCACAGTTGTTTTTATAAGAAACATATAGCTGCTAACCGAACATGCTTTAACCGGCTACATGCTGTAGGCGATAATAGCACAGTTCATAAGGTTTGAAAGCATGTTTGTTGCGTGTTTATGACGTTTTTCCGCACCGTAAAAAATCTTGCTTGGCGTCATTCGACGCTGACTAAAATCTTGTCAAGCCAGACCGTTGGCAGCAATCGTTTTAAGACGGCGAACAGATAGGTCGGTACGGTAACAGCATAGCGGCTTTTAGGTTTGTTCGATTCAAGCGCATGTATGAGTTTCTCGGCAACCGCGGTAGCCGGCAGAGTGAAGGGCGCCGCCGGCCCCGGTTTTTGCAAACGAGTTTCCATGGCCCTGTAGGTATCCCTGTGAAAGCTGTGCTCGGGGTTGATATTTTTCCGATACATCGCATAAGCGTTCTGACGAAACCGGCTCTCGATAGGCCCGGGTTCGATCAACACGATGTGAATGCCTGAACCACGCAATTCCAGGCGCAAGGTATCGGCCAGGCCTTCCAGTGCAAATTTGCTGGCGTTATAGGCACCGCGAAACTTCATCGCCACGAAGCCCAACACCGAACTGTTGTAAATGATGCGGCCATGGCCTTGTTGCCGCATCAGCGGAATCAGCAAAGTGGTCAGTTCGTGGGTGCCAAAGAAATTGGTCTCGAACTGATTGCGCAATGCCTCGCGGCTCAAGTCTTCGACCGCACCCGGCTGACCGAAGGCGCCGTTATTGAATAAGGCGTAGACCCGGCCGCCAGTCAGGGCGATCAACTCTTGCACCGCCTGTTGAATGCTGGCGGAATCGGCCAGATCCAGTTGCAAGCATTCAAACCCTTCTTCCCGCAAGCGTTCGACGTCATCGGCCTTCCGCGCCGAACAAACCGTCCGGTATCCGCGCTTTTTCAGCTCGACGGCGGTTGTATAGCCTATCCCGGATGAACAACCGGTAATAAATACGGTTTTGGCGCTGGTCATTAGCGTTTTAATTCCGTTTCGTTAAAATAGAAACTGGTACCGCTGCTGCAATTGACCAGAAACACCAATAATTCCTGCGTGCTCTTCAAATTCAGCTCGTCCGCTTCCACCCGCTGGCATTTACCGGTCGCCAAGGCTTTTTGCGCCGCCAGTCGGCGGAATTTTTCAATCTCCGGCAGCCGCGACTCGAATTGTTTCACCAATGCCGGCAACTTGTCGGGATCGTAAGCCGGGATCGCATAGGCGGAAAACTGCATAGGGTTTTGCTTGATCAGGGTTTGCGTCAGCTCGCTTTCCGCCTTAGCCAGCTTTTTACGCTGTGCGATTTCATCGAGCCTGGCTTGTTCCTCCGCCTGCTTCTGCTCTTCCAGCTGTTTTTGTTGTTCCGCGCTCAATGCCTGTTGTTGTTCCTTGGCGGTCAGATCAACCGAACCACCTGTCTTGGGGTTAATCTGAACCGACTTATGTTCCTGGGCACAGGGTGAGGATTGATAGTCGGTATGCCCCGAGGCATCGGTGCATTTATAAACCCCGGCCCAACTGTCAAATGACAGACACAGGGCAAAAACGAAGACTAGATTTTTCATTGTGTTCCTGTTGGTTAAACGTTACTGTGGCACTATTACCCAGCTAGCCGCTACTGTAAATAAGTTTTTTATCCCGCCATGTTGATACTGCACAGCTCCAACAAAACCGAAAATTTGCTGGAGCATCTGGCAATCGTCATTGAGTCAGCCCCCTTGTCGTCGCCATTTGCGGAGGAACTGTTTCTGATCCAGAGCCAGGGCATGGAACGCTGGCTTTCGCAGCGACTGGCGGAGCATTTTAAGGTCTGGGGAAATTTTCGCTACCTGTTTCCGGGTAAATTTTTTAGCACTCTGAGCGGAAGGCTGAGCGAGGATTTAAATGATACGGCTTTCGACCGTCATTTGTTGCATTGGCGTTTCGAGGCACTGCTACGCGATGTAGTTACGGACGACTGCATGGATGCAGGAGGTAGGGCAACGCCGGGAGCAGTTGCCGAGGTATTCAAGCCCTTGCGGCAATACCTGAGCGGCGAGAATATCGATCTCAAACGTTACCAGCTGGCTCAACAACTAGCTCGGATTTTCGACCAATACCAGATGCTGCGCCTCGATTTGCTCGATGCCTGGCAACAAGGCCGCAGCCTTTACGACAGCGATAGCGAGCGTTGGCAACGGGAACTCTGGCTGCGACTTACCGCTAGCATCGGCCGACGGTATCGCGGCGAATGCTGGCGGCAGGTCGTAGCCAAATTGCAGGATGCCGATGCCGGCGCGTATGCCAAAATTCTGCCGGAGCGGATTTCAATATTCGGCGTCAACAGCGCGCCGCCGTTGTTGCTAAGCCTTATGCAAGCCCTATCGAGGCACTGCGACGTACACCTGTTTCTGCTCAACCCGGTGCAAGGCTATTGGGCGGATTTACCCGGCAAACAATTGCTGGCGAAACTGGAGGAATTCGACGGCCATCCGCTGCTGGTTCGGCTCGGCCAGCAAGGCCGGGAATTTCAGCAATTGCTGCTGGAACAGCTGGAATTCGAATTCGAACCCAGCAGCTTCGAAGCCGGCGATGCCGGCACTATTTTGCAATGCCTGCAAAACGACATCCTGGTCAACGAAGCCCCCCAATCCACTCTGCAAGCCGATGATTCGATCTCCATCCATTCCTGCCATTCCCGTTTACGCGAAGTGCAGGTATTGAAAAACCAGCTGCTGGCGACGCTGGAAAGCCGGCCCGACCTGGAGCTGCGCGACATCGTGGTGATGGCGCCGGACATTCAGCTCTATGCGCCCTTCATCAGTGCAGTGTTCGCCGACATCCAGCACGCCATCGCCGACCGCAGCCTGCGGATCAGCAATGCGGCACTGGATGCCTTGCTGCGTTTCCTGAACCTGTCGCAAAGCCGCCTGGGCTGGCAAAGCGTGCTGGATTTGCTGGAACAACCGCTAGTGTACGGCAATTTCGGTCTGGACGAGGCCAACATGGAATTGATCCGTTACTGGATAGAAGACACTCAGGTTCGCTGGGGCCGCTCCGCCGCCCACAAACAAAAACTGGGCCTGCCGCCGCTGAACCAGAATACCTGGCAGGTGACCCTGGATAGATTGTTCATGGGTTACGCTGTCGGCAGCGACGCAGAGTTTGTCGATGATGTTCTGCCTTATTTAGACATCGAAGGCTCATCCAGCCAAGCCTTGGGCGGTCTCAACGATTTTCTGCAATTGCTGTTCAGGGCTGGCGACGAATTGCAGGCCGCGAAAACCCTGGCCGAGTGGCAAGCCACGTTGAGCCGCTACGCCGACAAACTATTGGGCAATGCCAAGCCGCTGGAGCGCCAGCCACTGAACGAACTACTGGCCGAAATCGACGACATCGCCGCGATTCATAATCAACCGGTGACACTAGCGGTCATGGTGGCCTGGCTTGAAGGGCGAATGGACGAAAGCAAATCCAGCAACGGCTTTCTGCGCGGCCAGCTGACCTTCTGTTCCATGCTGCCGATGCGCTCGATTCCGTTTCAGGTCATCGCCCTGTTGGGCATGAACGACGGCGAGTTTCCCAAGGTCGAACGCAATCCCAGCTTCGACCTGCTGGCTCAGCATCCGCGGCTCGGAGACCGTTCCCGCCGTGCCGACGACCGCTACCAGTTCCTGGAAATCCTGTTGTCGGCCCGCCGCCAATTGATAATCACCTACATCGGCCAGTCGCTACGAGACAACAGCGAGATTCCGCCCTCGGTAATCGTCTCCGAATTGCTGGAGGTATTGCAAGACAGTTACCAATTGGACGAACTGGTGACCCGTCACCCGCTGCATCCCTTCAGTCCGCGCTATTTCGATAACGGCAACCCGCAGCTTTTCAGTTACGCCTCAGGCGATCTCGCCACAGCCCAACGCTTGCGCGGCGATAAATCCGAAACCAAGCCATGGTGGCAAGGCAGCATAGCAGCCGAAGACGACGAATTGATCGCCATCGAAGAATTGCTGCAGTTTTACAACCATCCGCAGCGCTATTTCCTGCAACGCCAGCTTGGCATTCGCCTGCCGCAACTGGAGATGGAAGCCGAGGAACGCGAACCGTTCGCTCTCGACCCCTTGAGCCGTTACGGCATCCAGCAGCAATGGATAGCCGAGGCGCTGGCCGACAAGGCTTTGCCGCTCGCCAAGCTGCAAGCCCAGGGCCTGTGGCCGGCCGGTGCGCTGGGCGAAATCGAATGGCGCCGCCAGCAGCAGCCTATCGAACAGTTCGTCGAGGCCATCAAAGCCAAGGCCATGGGCCCGTCCCGTCCGGCATTGGCCGTCGACCTGAAGCTGGGCCCTTACCGCTTGGTCGGCAAGCTCGGCAATCTCTACGCCAACGGCAGCCTGCTCTACCGCTACGCCAATATCAAAGGCAAGGACTTCATTGCCGCCTGGCTGCAGCATTTATTGATTAATCGTCTTGAGCCGCAAACCACCCATCTGCTCGCCAAGGACGACGACCTGATATTCCAGCCCCGCATCGGCTCCGAACAGGCCTTACGATCCATGGTCGAAGTTTTCCTGCAAGGAAAGCAAAGGCCGGACGCCTTTTTCACCGAGGCGACATTCGCTTTTCTGCAACAAAAGAAACCGGAAGCCGCGCTGAATGCCGTGATCAAATACGTCGGCGACAGCATCGAACTCGGTTACGAGCCGGAAATCGGCCAATTGTTCGCCCATCGCGACTTAAGCGAAATCTTCAACGACAGCTTTGCCGAACAATGCCAGAGCCTATTGTTGCCGGCATGGAGCACAACGCATGGCGATTAGCACATTCGACGCCGCCCGTAGCCCGCTACAAACCGGCATCAATCTGATCGAAGCCAGCGCCGGTACCGGCAAGACTTACGCCATCGCCATGCTGGTGCTGCGTTTCGTGGTGGAGCAGGACTTGGACATCAAACGGCTGCTGGTGGTGACCTTCACCAAGGCCGCCACCGAAGAATTGAAAGACCGCATCCGCAACCGTTTGGTCGAAGCTCGGCAGGCCTTGAACCATGATGATGCCGACATCGACGCCAATCTGCGCGAATGGTTGGACAGTTTGGCTGTGGATGCCAAAACCATACGCCAGCGCCTGGATCTGGCGCTGCTGGACATCGATCAGGCACCCATTTTCACCATCCACGGCTTCTGCCAGCGGGTGCTGGCCGAGCATGCGCTGGAAAGTGGGCAGATGTTCGACTGTGAACTCAGCGGCGACATCGCCGCGATCCGCCAGAATTGCGCCGACGACTTCTGGCGCAAGCAGCTATACAGCCGTCAGGTCTGGCAGGCGGCACTGCTGACGGCCGCTTTCCCGACACCGGACAGCCTGCTGGCCAGCCTGGGCAACATCGGTTTGCAGCAAACCGTTTACCCCGAATATGTCAATCTGGATGCGGTGCTGGATAAATTGAAAACCGTGATCGCCGACGCCGCCGAACGTTTGCCGACGACCATGCAAACCCTGCAAACCGCATTCGAAGACGGCCTGTTCAACGACTCGTTTATCAAGGCATTCGCGGACAAAAGCGCTACGTTGACGGCCTGGCTGGACAATCAAAATGCCGAACTTGCCGACTTTTCCTGGCTGACCGAGTCCGGCTTACAGGCCGGACTCAACGGCCGCAAGTTCTTGGTCAGCAAGGCTAAGCCCTTGCCCAGCGACCAGCAAAAACAACAGTATCTGGCGACACTGAACATCGATTGCAGTCCTTTCGAAAATCTGTCGGCGGCTTTGCAGCAGCTCCAGGTGGTTTTCCGCCGCGCATTGCTGCAAGAGCTACGCGACCAACTGGACAAGGCCTTACAACAGAACAATGTGCTGTCCTTCGACGACCTGATTACCCGGCTGGCCGAGGCCGTGCAAGGCGACAAGGGCCAATTGCTGATAGCCGAATTGCGGCAGCGTTTCGGCGCGGCGCTGATCGACGAGTTCCAGGATACCGACCACCAGCAATGGCGGATTTTCTCGCGGATTTTTTCATCCCCCGACCAGCATATGTATCTGATCGGCGACCCGAAACAGGCGATCTACAAGTTTCGCGGCGCCGACATCTATTCCTATTTCGCCGCCCGAAGCCAAGCTCGGCATCATTACACGCTGTCGCACAACTGGCGCTCACATCCCGATCTGGTCGGCGGCGTCAACCGGCTGTTTAAACGTAGCCAGCCGTTCTTGTTCGAGAATCTGGATTTCATTTCGGTCCATGCCGGGCGCGGCATAGAGGACGGCTGCATAGCCGACGCGCCGCCGCTGGTACTGTGGCAGCTCGACCAATATTCGGACAAACAGGCTTACTGGACGGCACGCAAAGGTACCAACGGCGAAGCGGCGGCATGCATCCGCAATGCGGTGGTCGCCGAAATACTGCAACTGCTGGACAAAGCAGCCATAGTTTCAGTCAGACACGGCAGCCAACCGGTCAAACCAAAGGACATCGCGATACTGGTGCGCAGCAACGGCCAGGCCTCCATTTACCAGCAGGCCTTGAACGCCGTCGGCATCCCGGCCGTGCTCAACAGTAAGCAATCGGTATTCGCCAGTCCGCAAGCGCTGGAAATCCACACCGTATTGCAGGCCGTCGCCCAACCCGGCCACATTCCGGCGCTGAAACAGGCGCTGACCGTGGCCTGGTTCAATCTCGACGGCCAGCAGCTCTACCGCTTGTTCGATGACGAAACCGGATTGGACGCCTGGCTCAGCCGCTTTCAGGATTACCACCAGCTCTGGCAGCAACACGGATTGCTGACCATGATGCAAGGCCTGCTGCAACAGGAAGGAGTGGAAGAACATCTCGGTTCCCTGCCCCAAGCTGAACGGGCACTAACCAATCTGCACCACATTGTCGAGCGTCTGCAGCAAGCCAGCATCGACGAACATCTGGCCATCAACAAGACGCTGGACTGGCTGCGCCTCGCCATCCAGCAGGCGCCGCAGAACAGCGCCGACGACCAGCAACTGCGGCTGGAAAGCGACGAAGACGCGGTGAAAATCGTCACGCTACACAGCTCAAAGGGATTGGAATATCCGGTGGTGTTTTGCCCTAGCCTCTGGCAGCGCAGCGACCGGCTGAAAGGCGAGCAAAACCTGATCCAATGCCACGAAAACGGCGAAATGATCGCCGACCTGGGCTCCGAAAAATTTGCCGAACGCCGCGAACAAGCCGTCTATGAAGAACTGGCCGAAGACCTGCGACTGTTTTACGTGGCGGCGACCCGCGCCAAATACCGCTACTATATCGCCTGGGCCGACGTCAGAACCAAGGACAAGGCCAACGATTCGGCGCTGGCTTATCTACTGGATTTAGGCTCCTCCGATTTCGCCGCCCAGCGGCAAATCTTACAGGCGCTGGCTGCCGAATCGCCGCAGTCCTTCGAATACCGCTTGCTGGCAACCGACACGGAA
>JAJRDU010000239.1 GCA_028748685.1 Methylococcaceae bacterium | reverse complement strand
GCCTGGTGCTTGGCGTGCTGATGTTAATGGCCGCGCAGCAGGCTGCGGTGTTGTTGTATTGCGGGCTGATTTTGTTTGGGGTGTTTGTGGTCGACGCGACCTATACCCTACTGGTTCGCTTTTTTAGTGGGCAAAAATGGTACGACGCGCATTGTTCGCATACCTATCAACGCGCAGCCAAACGGTATGGGCATTTGCGCGTATTGCTGGCTAGCTGGACGATCAATCTGTTCTGGCTGTTACCCTTGTCAATATTAGTGTTTTTACACCCAGCCTATGCGTTTATTGGATTGCTATTAGCCTATCTGCCTTTAATCTATCTGGCCTACCGTTTTAAAGCCGGGCAAGTAGAAATCGTTACATCATGACTTTAAGATTCCGCTCCCGCACAACGATTTTTCTGCACGATCTGTGCATGGTTCCATTCGCCTGGTTTGGCGCCTATTGGTTGCGCTTCAATCTGGAAACCATACCCGATGACTTTTTCTACACCGCCTTGCTCTATTCTCCGCTGGTGATCGCTATTCAGGTCGGCGTGTTCTGGATTTTCGGTCTTTACCGCGGCGTCTGGCGTTTTTCGTCCATGCCGGACCTGGTCCGGATCGGCAAGGCCGTGCTGACGGGCATGTTTCTCGTCGCGACGACGCTGTTTCTGTACGACAGACTGCAAGGCGTGCCGCGTTCCGTGATGCCGCTGTATGTACTGACCTTGCTGACATTGCTGTGCGTTCCGCGCTTCGTTTATCGCTTCTGGAAAGAGCGGGCATTTGTCGAACATGTCGGCCAACGGGCCTTGATTATCGGCGCCGGTTCGGCGGGCGAAATGCTGGCTAGGGATTTGATCTCCAATCCCCACAGCGGCTATATACCGGTCATCTTCGTCGACGACCAACGAAACAAGTTTAATCGGGAGATTCGGGGTATCCGCGTCGCCGGTGGCGTCGAGCAATTACCCGAATTAACCAAGCAATGGGATATAGAGGCAATCCTGATCGCCGTACCCTCCGCGAATGACGCCCAGATGCGGCGCATCGTCGAGATCTGCGAAAGCAGCCACGTGCCTTTTCAAACCCTGCCTTCCGTCAAGGAACTGTTGAGCGGCTCAGTGACGAAAGCCAATCTCAGGAATGTATCGATCGAGGACATTCTGGGCCGCGATCCAATACACCTAGACTGGCAATCGATTAAGGCCCATCTGCGGAGCAAGACCATACTGGTGACGGGCGGTGGCGGCTCGATAGGCTCGGAACTTTGCAAGCAACTGGCCAGGGCTCAGCCTAGGAAATTGATCGTTTTCGATCAGTGTGAATTCAATCTGTATAAAATCGATGCCGATCTCAATCGCCTCAATCCCGACATGCCGCATCAGATGGTGTTGGGTGACGTTGCCGATGCCTTGTCGGTCGAACAGCTTATTCATAGCCAACGGCCGGACATTATTTTTCATGCCGCCGCCTACAAACATGTGCCCATGCTGGAAGGCCAGGTCCGCGAAGCGGTCCACAACAATCTAATCGGCACCAAGATTCTCGCCGAGACCGCGATAGCCGCGGGTGTGACGCGCTTTGTACTAATCTCCACCGACAAGGCGGTCAATCCCACCAATGTGATGGGCGCCACCAAGCGCGCGGCGGAAATACTCTGCCAAAATCTCAATCAAACCGGCGGCACCCGCTTTACGACCGTGCGTTTCGGCAATGTGCTGGATTCGGCCGGCAGTGTCGTGCCCTTGTTTCGCGAACAGATCAAATCCGGTGGCCCGGTGACGGTCACGCATCCCGACATCAGCCGTTATTTCATGACCATACCCGAGGCTTGCCAGTTGATCATGCAGGCGGAAACGGTGGGCAAAGGTGGCGAGGTATTTGTGCTGGATATGGGAGAACCGATCAAGATCGCCTATTTGGCCGAGCAGATGATACGGCTGAGCGGTAAGGAACCGGGCAGGGATATAGCGATTCAATACGTCGGCCTGCGGCCCGGCGAGAAATTATACGAAGAGCTGTTTCACGACCAGGAAAAACTGATGGAAACCGGCTATGAAAAATTACGTCTGGCGAAAGCCCGGCTTTACGACACCGAAGAATGGGCGGTCCAAATAGAAGCGCTGGCCATGGCCTGCAAGCAACGCGATCAAGACCAGATTCTTGCGCATTTAAAACGGCTCGTGCCGGAGTTTAAGGTTGATACATCCCCGTAGCCACATTCATACAATAAGTATCGAATCGACTTCACATCGACTACTTGCTTAAGGACCTATTTTCGATACGTCCAACCGCAAAACCTTTTCCAGCAACTCCAACCGTAACCCATCCACCTTGGGCGCCCACAACTCGGGATTTTCAGGAAACGCCTTGCTGACGCCGGTGCGCCGATAACCGCGCCGTTCGTAAAAGGCGATCAATTCCCGCCGTTGCGGAATGACGGACATCACGAAGCGATTGACAGCCCATGCCTCCTGCGCCGCCAATTCCGCGGCTTGCAACAACTGCTTGCCTATGCCGCGCCCCTGTAACGGCGGGCTGACGGCCAGCATGCCGATCTGGACCCGTTCGCCGGTTTTTTGCAGATGCACCGACCCGAGCAAATCGGCGCCGGACTGGCAAAGCATGATCATCGAGTCTTCATCGGCCAGCAGATCACGGATTTCCTTTGCGTCGGTCCGCCGCCCATCCAACAGGTCAGCTTCGGTGGTCCAGCCCAATTTGCTCGGTTCGCCACGATAAGCGGAGTTGATCAACTCAACCAAGCATTCGGTATGCCGTATTTCGGCCTTGGAAAATATCAGTTCTCGCATAATAATCTACCGTCAAAAGCTTGCCGAGCCAAGGCCACCATGAACAAATGCCCCAAATGTGATCAATGGGTTCAGCCGGCGGACGAAATCTGTCCGCATTGCGGCATCGTGTTTGCCAAATTCTACAAGTATCACGACCCCGCGTCGCCACAAACCGACCGGCCGCATGTGTTCGTTGGCATGGACCCGCCGGACAACTGGCTGCAAATGCTGCTGGAAAGCGATATCTATGCTGGTAGCAAAGCGGTGTTTCTGGGCCGCTTCCTGCTGCTGCCGGCTTTTCTGATCTGGAGTTGGCTGCTGATCACGCCCGGCCCGGCCAGCAATGCGGTCGGCGAATCATTCCTGCACAACATCAACCTGCCGTTTCACGAGGCTGGCCATATTTTTTTCAGGCCGTTCGGCGCCTTTATCACCTCTCTGGGCGGCACGCTGGGGCAATTGCTGATGCCGGCGATCTGCATGCTCACCTTGTTGCTGAAAACCCGCGATCCCTACGGCGCGGCGTTGGGCCTCTGGTGGCTGGGCGAGAATTTTCTGGATATTGCCCCTTACATCAACGATGCCAGAGCCGGGCAATTACCCTTGCTGGGTGGTAACTTCGGCGAATCCGCGCCCTACGGTTTCCACGACTGGGAATACCTGCTGACCGAATCCGGCCTGCTGCGGCACGACCATCTGCTGGCCAAGCTCTCGCATCTGACCGGCACACTGTTGATGGTCACCGCGCTGCTGTGCTGCGCTTATTTGTTGATCAAACAGCGGCGGGCGCTGATTTCCGCCGAAAACGATTGATTAACGCAGCCACTCCTTCAGCTTGGCTTTTACCTCCGCCTTCCATCGCCGCGATAGCTGGTAGATGGCTGTCTCGACAACCTTGGCATGCGCCCAGCGTAGCCAGCCCATGATCGTG
>JAJRDU010000238.1 GCA_028748685.1 Methylococcaceae bacterium | reverse complement strand
GGAATCTTTTTTTAACGATATCCTAATCAAACTTGGGTTTTGCATGTCTCGGTCAGCTGCTAAACTTAAAATTGGTTTTCAACTTTTCTGGACAACAATGTAAAAAAAAATGTTAGTTAATTAAATCCACCTTCCGTACCGGTACCAAGGTACTGACTTATATCCCGATAAATTACGGGTAAAATGTCCGTCCTCATTAAACGCGAGGCTACAACCCCATGAATGTTCTTCTCATCGACGATCACTTCTGTGCACGCGAGGGTGTGGCCTGTTTGTTGACGCAGATATTTCCAGAACTACAGGTATTCGAAGCGGAAAGCGTTGACGAGGGCTTGGCGATTGCTCGCGAAACGCCGTTGAATCTGGTGATGCTGGATGTGCAGTTGCCGGGAAAAGACGGACTGGCCGGCTTGGCGGAATTTAAGGCGGCGTTTCCGGATTTGTGCGTGGTGATGTTTTCCGGATTAGTCGACAGAGATCTTGTGTTTGAAACGTTTCGTTTGGGGGCGATGGGGTTTATTGTCAAAACCATGTCGCGGCAGGCATTTGTCGAAGCTTTAAGGGACGTGTTATCCGGCAAGGTGTATTTGCCAGCGTCGGCGGTGGGGGCGCAAGCGCCAAGAGAACACGGATTGCCCGGCGCGATGACCAGCGATGGCATGCGGCCGGTTTCCGATCCAGCCAGTTTGGGTTTGACGCCGCGTGAATTTGAGGTATTGGCTTGGCTGGTGCAGGGCAAGTGCAATAAGGAGATTGCCCGTAAACTCGGCATAGAGGAGCAGACAGTGAAAAATCATCTCCGGCCAATTTTTAAGAAATTTGGCGTGGCTCGGCGGGCGGAATTGTTGCTAAAGGTGTTTGAAAAAGGAATTGTGTTCGGCGCGCCCGATATTGGAAATTAAGAAAAGTCAATTTGCCTCATATCGGTTTTCGCCGGCATTAGCCGCCTGGATAACGCCGTTCCTTTGCATTCCGTGTCAATTCAAGCGTCCCAGTGCCCTCGCCATGGCTTCCCTCAACGCCGATGCGTTAGCCGGTTTTCGTAACAGTTGCGTGGCCTTGGGCCACATGGTCTTGTCCGCCGCGGGGATGGCGTGAGCGGAGAGAATCAGAATAGGCACCGATCCGCAGTCCGCTTCGATGGCGGCAATGATGTCGTGCGCGGTCTCGTCGTTGCCCAGATAGAAGTCGGTGATCAGCAGGTCGGGCGGCCTTAGATTTTCGCCAAGGGCTATGTGGGTTTCGATTTTAGAGCTGGCTTTCTGAATCAGGCATCCCCAGCCGGTCAACAGTTCGCCCAGTGCGTCGAGCACCTCGCGATCGTCGTCCACGACAAAGACGAAACTGCCGCTGATGTCGTTAACGGACTTCTCGTGCGAGCAGATGTTCCCCGTTGGCTCCACGGCGACGGGTAGGTGAAGTTGAAAGTCACTACCCCAATCCAATTTGGAATAAACCCGCAGGGCATGATCCGGCAACTGCTCCACCGCCTTTGTCACATAAGCCAGGCCTATGCCCAGGCCCTGAACATGAGGGTCCTTGTTGCGGCGATGGCCTCGGTAGAATTCCTTGAATATGTCCGCCTTTTGCTGTTCGGAAATACCGATGCCGGTGTCCATCACATGCAGTTTTAGCTGATTGCCGCCAATTCGTACCGTCTCGACCAAGATCCAGCCCTTAACGGTGTATTTGATGGCATTGTCAATTAGGTTGCCGATGATCTGGCTCAGAATGCAGGCATCGCTGTAAACGTTATAGGGGGGCTCTGAACGCGGCTTGATCTTCAGTCTTAATCCGCGCTTGGCGGCTTGCGGGGCATATTGGTCTTCCAGTGTCGCTAACAGGACGTTGATCTCAACCGGTTTTAGCAAGGGGATTTGTTTGCCGGTCTCCAGGTTGGCGAGATCGAGGATGTGAATAAAGGCGTTATTGAGTTCGTCGATGGCTGAACCCAGTTTGCCGACGATGGGTTGCATGTGATCGTCGGGTTTGTTGACGAAAGCGGTATCTAGCGCCGAGGAATAACAGCTCAGGGCTTGCAGCGGTTGACGCAGGTTGTGGCTGAGTTGCCTTAAGAATACGGTCTTTTCCTCGACGCTGGCTTCCGCCTTACGGCGAGCTAGGAAGGCATGACGGGAGTGGCTTTCCAGCCGGTAACGCGTGGAGATGCCGAATATATTGACCATTATCAGAATCAAAATGGACTGTATCAGCATAGTGCTTTCGACGCCGATCAAATATCCGCATAACGTTGTCAGCAACATCGCCAGCCAGCCGAACAGGGTGGTCTCGGTTATGGGTAAGAACAGGTGGCCGTAGATGACGAAATAAACCGGCAATAGGCCGGTCCAGATTACTGTATAAATGAGCGGGTTGGCGTCGGATAGCAGAATGCCGATTAAATCGATGACTGACAGGCTGGCACCGAGCCTTACGATGCAGCTTATTTGTCTGATGGGGTTCTTGTGTAAGTGCAGATAGAGCGTCAATGCGCATAATGCCGGCACAATCATAAAGTGGCCGAATAGTTGGGACTTCGATAATTTCTCGTTGACGACGTCAAGGATGATGAATGTCAGGAAGCCCGCGGCGGCCAGCAATAAGGCGGTTTTTAAGGTGCCCAGTGTTTCGCGATGATGTTCTTGCCAGAACAAGTGTTCCGTAGTTTCATCAAACGACTGCTGCGCAAACCTTCTACGAACTCGGGGGCTATTAATGGGTAATGGGTGTCGACGCCGATGCGCCGCCCATTTCTGTGTGAACGAGAACGAGGTTCGGTGTTTTAATTCGGCAGGCATTTTCTTCATCCTTTGCCGTACTAATCGGCGGTCGCTGATTCAGCTGGCGCGGATGCTCATCAGCGTGTTTTTATTGTTATGTTTGGAAATGGTGCGCGGTAAATATAGACTAGTTAGGTATTTCTACGTAATCCATAGCATAACAAAAGTAAATGGCTTTGGCACAACGTGCGGATATTTAACCGGAGCAAACCGTTTTGAAGCGTTGCCGTCGATCCGCCGCTTCGTGTATCAACAACGCGGTCATGATTAGGCCGGTGCCGATGGCGATCTTTAGAGTCAGGGGTTCCTGGTTGACGCCGTAACCCAGCAGCAACGATAGTAGCGGTGTCATCAGGTTGATCATAGCCACGTTGGTGGCGGGCATGCGGCTGAGCAAATAATAATAAAGCGCAAAACCGAGTGTGGTGGCGACGGTGCCCAAATAAACGATGGCGTACAGGGTTTTTTCGGGGACTTCGGCCGGCAATCGGCCGTGGTCCAAAACATACCAGGAAACCAGATACAGGGGCAGGGCGCACAGCAATCCGCCGGTGATTTGCTGAACGGCCGGCAGTCTCGCATCGATGCGTTTCACCCACACCGCGCTGGCGGAATGGATCAATGTGGACAGCAGCATGCCGGCGACGCCCAGTAATGCTTGTTCATTCAAATCCAGCGCCGACAGGAACATCACCATCAAGCCGGCAAAGCCGAGTAGATAAGCGGATACTTTCAGCCAGCCGAGACTGCGTTCCTTTAAAAATGCCGCGGCCATGAAGGCTGTCATAAACGGACTAAGACCGAAAATCACCGATAG
This sequence comes from Methylococcaceae bacterium, assembly GCA_028748685.1. Classification (GTDB taxonomy): domain Bacteria; phylum Pseudomonadota; class Gammaproteobacteria; order Methylococcales; family Methylomonadaceae; genus Methylomonas. Next base: position 6,300 of record JAJRDU010000238.1, on the reverse strand, counting down.
CCAGCCGGAAGGGATGAACTGCGCCGCCCAATAGGTAATCAGCATGCTCAGATACAGCTGGACGGTGACGGCCAGATAAGTCCAGCGGGCGGCGCGATGAAACGCCAGGCGTTGGCGAGTTGCCAGCATCAGCAATAACAGGCATGCCAGGCCGATGGACATGCGAGCCGTCACGCCCAGTACGAAACTAAGGCCGTCACTACTCCATTTGACCCCTAGCGGCGTGGTGGTCCAGACTAGAACCACGCCGAGATAGGCTAGTTTGAGGCGCATCCCTCGCTACGGTAGACGCTGGCGGTGGGCGACGATTTCGTCCACCACCGAAGGGTCGGCCAGCGTCGAGGTGTCTCCCAGGTTGCCGAAGTCGTTGGCGGCGATCTTGCGCAGGATGCGGCGCATGATTTTACCCGAGCGAGTCTTGGGCAAGCCCGGCGCCCACTGAATCACGTCGGGCAGGGCGATGGCGCTGATTTCCTCCTTGACCAGATTGGCGAGTGCTTTCTTCAAGGCATCGCTGCCTTCGACGCCGACATTCAACGTCACATAGGCGTAGATACCCTGGCCCTTGATCGGGTGGGGAAAGCCTACTACGGCGGCTTCCGCCACATCGTCGTGTAATACCAACGCACTTTCGATTTCGGCGGTGCCCAAGCGGTGGCCGGAGACGTTGATCACGTCGTCGACCCGGCCGGTGATCCAGTAATAGCCGTCCTTGTCGCGGCGGGCGCCGTCGCCGGCGAAATAATAGCCCGGAAACTTCTTGAAATAGGTGTCGATGAAGCGCTCGTGGTCACCGTAGACGGTGCGGGCTTGGCCGGGCCACGGATAGGTCAACACCAGAATGCCTTCGGCCTCGCCTTCCAGCAGGTGCCCGTCGTTATCGACGATGGCCGGTTTGATGCCGAAGAACGGCAGTGTTGCCGAGCCGGGTTTCAAGGCAATGGCGCCGGGCAGCGGTGTGATCAGGATGCCGCCGGTCTCTGTTTGCCACCAGGTGTCGACGATGGGGCAGCGCGTTTCGCCGACGACATGGTAATACCACTCCCAGGCTTCCGGGTTGATCGGTTCGCCGACGCTGCCGAGGATGCGCAGCGAACCGCGGTCGGTGCGAGTGACGTAGTCGTCGCCTTGCGCCATCAAGGCGCGGATCGCGGTCGGCGCGGTATAGAAGATGTTGACCTTGTGCTTGTCGACCACCTGCCAGAAACGGTCGGCGGCCGGGTAGGTCGGCACGCCTTCGAACATCAGCGTGGTGGCGCCGTTGCACAGCGGCCCGTACAGCACGTAGGAATGGCCGGTAATCCAGCCGATGTCGGCGGTGCACCAGTAAATCTCGCCTTCTTGGTAATCGAACACGTATTTGTGGGTCATCGCTGCGTACAGCAAATAGCCGCCCGTGGTGTGCAGCACTCCCTTGGGTTTGCCTGTCGAGCCGGAGGTGTAAAGGATGAACAGCGGATCCTCGGCATCCATCATCACCGGCGGGCAGTCGGAGGAAGCTTGTTGCATTGCCGCGTGATAGCAAACGTCGCGGCTTTCCGTCCAGGGAATCTCGTGGCCGGTGTGCTTGATGACGATCACGGTTTTAAGATTCGGGCATTGGTCGGCGGCCTTGTCGGCATTCAGTTTGGAATGCACGATCTTGCCGCCGCGATAGCTTTCGTCGGCACAGATCAGAACACGGCAATCGGAGTCGAGGATGCGGTCACTCAGCGAATCGGCGGAGAAGCCGCCGAACACGATGGAATGCACCGCGCCGATCCGGGTGCAGGCCAGTATCACCACCGCCGCTTCGGTAATCATCGGCAGATAGATGCAGACCCGGTCACCTTTTTGCACGCCTTGGGCTTTCAGGACATTGGCGAATTTGCAGACTTGTTCGTGCAATTGGCGATAAGTCATCTTACTGTCGTCGGCCGGGTCGTCGCCTTCCCAGATGATGGCGACCTGGTCGCCGCGCATATCCAAGTGACGGTCGAGGCAGTTGACGCTGACATTCAATTGCCCACCCATGAACCAGTGGATATCGCCTTTGCTGTAATCGTGCTGCATCACCCTGTCCCACGGCTTGTGCCAGTCCAGAAACTGCGTTGCCTGCTGAGCCCAGAAACTTTCCGGGTCGGTGATGGATTGTTGGTAGAGCCGTTGATAGGTCTCGGCGTCGATATGCGCGGATTTGGCGATTTCGGGCTTGACGGGGTAAATATGATGTTCTGACATGGTTATCCTTGTTTTTGTACTGGTATAAACTTAGTCAATCGCCTGCTCAATTGCACGGATTTTTTTTAGTCGTTGCGGTTGCCAATTTTCGATCGCCCAGTCGAGTATGTCGGGTATAGCCGCATGTCTCAGACTGGCCGGTGGCTTTTGTTTTAGCCAGTCCAGCAGCAGAATCAAGGTCGCCGCCGGATCGTTCTCGTCCACCGCTTCGGCACGTGTCTGTTTACTGAGCTTGCAGCCTTGGCTGTCGACGATGATAGGCACATGCATATATTCCGGTACGGGATAATCCAACAAGTCGTGCAGAAACACCTGTCTGGCCGTCGAATCCAGTAAATCAAAGCCCCGTACCACTTGGTTGACACCTTGCAGATGATCGTCCACCACCACCGCCAGTTGATAGGCAATGATGCCATCCTTGCGTTTGATGATGAAATCGCCATGTTGCAGGGCCGGATTCTCGCGGATCGTACCCTGGATGCGATCCTCGAAGCTAAGCGTTTCATCGTCGGTCTTGACGCGTAGCGCATATTCGCTGTCGTCGGTAGTTTGCCGGTCGCGGCAAAATCCCGGATAAACTTCCGGGTAGGCGGCCAGACGTTTACGGCTGCAAACACAGTGATAGAGTCTAATTTGCCCTTGCAGCCGAGCAACGGCGTCAAAATAATCGTCTATATGTTGGCTTTGATAATACACCTCGCCGTCCCAGTGCAGGTTAAAACGCCGCAGGCACTCGAGTATCGCCGGCACAGCGCCCGGTACATTACGCGGTGTGTCCAGGTCGTCGATACGCAGCAGCCAGCGGCCATTATGCCGGCGCGCATCCAGGAAGCTGGCGAGGGCGGTGTAGAGCGAACCGAGATGGAGTGGGCCGGTAGGCGAGGGCGCGAACCGGCCGATATACGGAGAGACGCTTGGGTGGGAGCTAGGAATTGCTTTCCGAAACGAGTTCTCTCCGAGCATTCGATGGTTTTATAGACAGTAGGGAGTGGGAAGTAGGGAGTGGGAAGTCAAAACCACTACCCACTTCCTACTGACCACTATCCACTTCCCGCTCTCCATTGTTAGCCCAATTGTTTTTCCCGGATCTCATCCAGGGTCTTGCAATCGATGCACAAGGTGGCGGTAGGGCGGGCTTCCAAACGGCGGATGCCGATTTCGATGCCGCAGGTTTCGCAATAACCGTATTCGCCGGTCTCGATGGCCTTCAAGGATTCGTCGATTTTCTTGATCAATCTGCGCTCGCGGTCGCGGGTGCGCAATTCCAGGCTGAATTCGGATTCCTGGGTGGCCCTGTCGTTAGGGTCCGGGAAGTTGGCGGCTTCGTCCTGCATGTGATGTACGGTGCGGTCCACTTCCTGCATCAACTCCGATTTCCAGCTGTTTAGGATGGCGGAAAAATGCTGAAGTTGGGCATCGTTCATATATTCTTCGCCTTCCTGTTCTACATAAGGTTTGAAGGTGAATTCTGACGTGGAACTATTCATCCAGTGACTCCTGGTTGGCTATGAAAAAAATCGGGGCTTTTTAACAGAATGGCAGGGGGCAAGCAAGAAGTTTGTTATCATGCCCAAGCTTTAGATCACCGAATTTGGATATGAACCAGCAAGTTGCAAAGAGAATGCAAGGTATTACCTCCTTTTATGTCATGGAGTTACTGCGGCGCGCCAAGCACTTAGAACTGCAGGGACGGGATATTATTCATATGGAAATCGGCGAGCCGGATTTTCCAACCCCGCAAGCAGTGCTGGATGCCGGAAACCGCCTATTGAAAACCGGAGAAGTGAAATATACCGCCGCGGCGGGTCTCCCGGAACTGCGTGCCGCGATCGCCGAGTATTACCGGCGGCAATACGGAGTTACGCTGGATTCGCGCCGGGTATTTATCACGCCGGGCGCTTCCGGTGCCTTTTTGTTGGCTTTCGGTATCAGCCTGAATCCGGGGGAACGGATCATGATGGCCGATCCTTGTTATCCTTGTAACGACAATTTTGTCAGGCTGTTCGACGGCGAGACGCAATTCATAGCGGTCGGCACCGACACCGCTTATCAGCTAACCGCCGAATTGATCTCCGGGCATTGGCTCGACACGACCAAAGGTGTTTTGATCGCGTCACCGTCCAATCCGACTGGGACCCTGATTTCTAATTTGGAACTGGAAAAAGCCATACGCCAGACCCGAAGTCTGGGCGGTTGTTTTTATTCGGACGAGATTTATCATGGCTTGGTTTACGGCGAGCCGGTGAATACCGCGTTGGCTTATAGCGACCAGGCATTCGTGATCAACAGCTTTTCCAAATTTTTCGGCATGACCGGCTGGCGGGTCGGCTGGCTGGTGGTGCCAGAGGCCTTCGTCGAAGCGGCGGAAAAGTTGGCGCAAAACATCTTTATTTCCACGCCCACGCACTCCCAGTATGCGGCCTTGGCGTCTTTTGGTGCTGGCAATATCGCCGAGCTGGAGCGCAGGCGCGAGGAATTCAGACGCCGCCGCGATTTCTTATACGAAAATTTGCTGCGCTTGGGCTTCAAGGTGGCCTGCAAACCGGAAGGGGCGTTTTACATTTACGCCGACTGTAGCGCCTTCACGGACGACAGTTTTCAATTTGCCAAGGACCTCCTGGAAGTGGAAGGGGTAGCGGTGACGCCGGGCAAGGATTTCGGGCATAATCAGGCGGAAAAACATATCCGGTTTGCATATACCGCTTCAATCGATAGAATGGCCGCCGCTCTTACAAGATTGGAACGATACCTATGCCGATAAACCAATGGTCGCCGCAGCAATTGCGGCAAAGTCTGGAGGATAAACAGCCGCTGCTGTTGCTGGACGTGCGCGAGCCCCACGAATTTGCATATGCTCATATCGAAGGCAGTCTGCTGATTCCCTTGCAACAGGTGCCTGAACGCCTGGACGAACTGGATGCCGAGCAGGACATCGTTGTGATTTGCCATCACGGCATGCGTAGCCAGCAGGCATGTATGTTTTTAGAACACTCGGGTTTTAAACGTTTATACAATTTAAAAGGCGGGATCGACGCCTGGTCCATGGTTTGCGATCCTTCTGTTCCACGCTATTAAAATAAGAATAAATATGTTTTTAAAAGAATTTTACGACCTTGATGGTGGCAGTGTCCGTATCACCGCCGAACAGGCCAGCATGTTTGCCAAGGAAGTGGCGCATGACTTCAATCCCTTGCACGATGTCGACGCCAAGCGTTTCTGCGTGCCGGGCGATCTGCTGTTTTCCTTGGTATTGGAAAAATACGGTCTCAGCCAGCACATGCACTTTATTTTCTCCGGCATGGTCGGTCACGGCGTGGCGTTGAATTTTCCAGACACCGATGCCGCCCTTATCGATGTCACCGACAATCAGGGTAAAACCTATCTGCAGATCGAGCGTTCAGGCGAAACCCTGCGCGACAAAGCCTTGATCGAAACCTTGATCCGTGATTACGTGGCCTTCTCGGGACAGAACTTTCCCTATGTGCTCGTACCCTTGCTGGCCAAGGAAAACGTCATGTTCAACATCGACAGGCCGCTGGTGATCTACGAAAGCATGACCTTAAATCTGCAGAAATTGGATTTTCACGACCCGCGCCTGGAAATGCTGGAACCCAAGATGGAAGTCAACGGCAAGCGCGCCACGGCTTATCTGCACTTCCAGATCAAGGCCGGCGATGATGTGGTCGGTACCGGTTTTAAAAAGCTGGCGGTCAGCGGCTTGCGCGACTATGAGGAAGAGCCAATGCAGGCCTTCGTCGATGAGTATCTGGCCAGGAAACACGGCTACTTGGGCAAACTGGTCGCGGCGGCCTAATAATCTGACGGTTACTTCGTTCCCGCGCTCGCATACTCAATGGGCATGATTGGGTGCAGCCTGAACCGCCCTGGGGTTCGATGACAGGAAAAGGCAAATAATAAGCTGTCCTTCAGAATGTACATGCGATTCGCTTGCGTAGTCGCACATTTTGAGGTCAACACTTCACCTTTACGCTATCCATAATTTGAGCTACGCGGGCTACCGGCCTTGATGAATCAATGCATCAACAAGGCATTTCTCATGTCATTAAGAAAACTCTGATT
>JAJRDU010000237.1 GCA_028748685.1 Methylococcaceae bacterium | reverse complement strand
TCCGTTCGTGGTGAGCTTGTCGAACCATGAGCGGAATCAAGTTGTTCAGAGTTTTCTCAAGAAATCTCTGATCAAACTGACTCCATTCGGCATGGTTCGGCAAGGCTCCCGAAGCGCTCGCCACGAACGTAATCAAGCCGTTACCGATTATCTTGAGCCTGTCGAAGGACATATTCAGAGCTTCCTTAAGGTTGATTAAAAATACGGTCATTTCTGATTTTGACGGAAGCCGTTAAAGTCTTCGTAACTGTTGGGTCGTCTGTTAATCGCCCCGATAAGACGATATTGATCTGCCGGCTTTCGACGGCTAAATTGCCTGAGGGCAACTGTGCTGCTGATGTCCATGAGCACGCTGATAAAGTTGCAGGCAAAGTTGCTGGGTAATTTGCCGTCAGCGGCATGTCGCAAGGTGGGGATGTCTCGCATAAATCATATTTCGTGGTTGTATTCACATTCAGACACCGTGAGGGAATCTGTAAATCTACAGGGTCTGAGACGTTCCCGCTCAAGTTCACGTCAATCGGTCCAAAGTTGAATTTCAGTGAAGTAATGGAAATTTGGTTGCCGGCTATCTCTTCCTGCCAATTGCCATCGGCGCAATCCGCGGTTGTCGTTCCGGAAGTGCGCATTCTGATGGTGGTGCCGACCAGCCTGAAACCGTAGTATTCGTTGGCGTCGATATCGTCCGCCTGGTTGGTCGGCGTCAGCGCGCCACTGCCGTTGGCGTCGTAGGTGTATAAAATGCATGAACTGCTCGGCAACTGAATATTGGCCGTGGCGGTATTGGTAAAAGGGTTACGCTTGGCGTCCGAAGTCACGCCCGCGCCGCCCCAATAGCCCGCCCTCCGGATGTCGTTGACCATCAAGGACATAACCGATTCGAGGTCATGATTCAAGCGCGCCGACTTGATCGTATCCGAACTGCCTTTTACGGTGGCGATGTAAATGGTGATGGCTGCGGCGACGATGATTAAACCAACCAGCAAGGAAATCATCAGTTCGATCAGCGTGAAACCGGATTGCTTTTTCATAACGTGATCTCGGTAAAATTAGCAAGGAGGGTAGCTGGAGATTCCTGTCGAGCCAACAGGTGTGCACAATATTACTTGTCCACTTGCTGTTTGCCCGGCTGCTACTTTTCCGGCAACACTGTTGTCACTGACTATGGTTGTGACTGCTACGCTATAATGGCTTGAATTGAAAATAAATGTGTCGGCAACAACTGTTCCTCGCCTGAAATCAAAGGTACTGTCATTACTTATGGTTGCTGCAATCATGTCTACAGCGGCGCTAAATTCGCTTCCTGATACTGTTTTAATCGCACATGATCCGACTGTTGTGCAATCACAGTGGCTGTTAATGTTTATACCATAACACCACGCGCCTGCATTTCCAGGCGACCTTGAAACAACAATATTTTGGCTACGTTTTATGGCTTCAGCCCTAGCATACAGCATATCGGATTTTAAGGCTTCTGCCACTTGTTTCAGGCGGTTACGCTCCAGCATGTCTTGAAAGGAGGGTACGGCGAGCCCCGCCAGAATGCCGATAATCGCCACCACCACCATTACCTCGGTCAAGGTAATGCCGCGTTGCTCTGGGTGTGGTTGAAATCCGGCGTTCATCTGAATACTCCAGCTGTATCGAATGGGATCATGGGTGTTCGGAACATGAAGGCGAGAGGCCAATACTGTTGATCATTAAGGAAACTCTGATTAAGCTGATTCCGCCCATGGTTCGACAGGCTCAGGACGAACGGAATCAACAGATTACCGTTCGTCCTGAGCCTGTCGAAGGACTTATTCAGAGTTTCCTTAACGATCGAGACGGCCTTGAACATCTGTTTACCCGATGGTTGTTTGGCGTGAATTGGCATGACTTACTCCTGATACAGTTGGTGTGACTTGGTGCGACAGGATGTCGAGATGCGGCGGAAGTCGGCTACTACGGGACGACCTAGCGTTAAGGCTATATTGACGCAAGGTGGCTAGATAATCAATAGTGTTGATTTCGGTACGGTATTCGAGATTGAGCCATACTACTCGAACGCTCGTTTCCTTGAGCGATGTAAAAAGCGGTTGTTGGTTTTCTAAGCTGATTGTTACGATGGCGTTGCCGCACTTAGGCGTGGTGCTGGTCTGGTGTAAGCGGCCGGTCTCATCGACACCGTTGGGAGTAAAGATTATAAGCTCCACATTCGGGGTGTATTGTTTGAAAGGTAGTGATTTCAGAGGATGTTTCCTGATTTTCTGTACCGTTTGGGTTTGTAAATGAAATCGGTCGCACATATTGCGTTCCTTTCGGGTAATGCTACAAGCATCTATTAATAACTGCGATTGGTCGTCTCTCGTAAAGGAAACTCTGGACAAGTTGATTCCGCTGGTTCGACAAACCCACCGCGAACGGAGTCAACCACTTATCGTTGGTTCTGAGCCTGTCGAAGGACTTGGTCAGCGTTTCCTAAATAATGTAACCAACATCGCTTAGCGTTTTTATACACCCCATATTTAGAGCAGGTATTTGATATGAAACACAGAATGACTCAAAAAATTTTTGGCTTTACCTTGATTGAGCTGATGATCGTGGTGGCTATTATTGGCATACTGGCGGCGATCGCTTATCCGGCTTATCAGGAATATGTGGTTCGCGCCAAACGCGCTGATGGGAAAGCCGCTTTATCGGCGCTGCAAATGGCGCAAGAGAAATGGCGGGCTAATCATGTTACTTATTCCAATGCGCTTGATAATACCGGATTAAATATAGGTACAACTTCTCCCGACGGACATTATACGATCGCCATTTCCGGTACGCCCACTGCCACGACCTATACCGCTACCGCTACGCCGAGGGACTTTACGGATTCCAAGTGCGGCACGTTTGCGGTGAATCAGGATGGCAAATTGACGACAGGTTATGCCAGTCTGGATTGTTGGAACAAATGATCAAACTGGCAGCGCCGGCGGTATAATCGGCTTTTTCTTTTGTTTCTTTTCGCTACGCTATGACCACCGTTAATACCGAAAAACTCTCCAGCGCCCGTTTTGCCGAAGCCACCGATGCCTTTGTCGAGGAATTTACCGCTTCCGTGACTTTCGATCAGCGCATGGCGCGGCAGGATATTCAGGGTTCGTTGGCGCACGCCGCGATGCTCTGCAAAATCGGTATCCTGACAGAGGACGAGCTGGCCGACATCCGACGCGGCCTGGTGCAAATCGGCGGCGAAATCGAGCGCGGCGAGTTCGTCTGGTCGGTCAAGCAGGAAGATGTGCACATGAACATCGAGGCGCGCTTGACCGATCTGATCGGCATCGCCGGCAAGAAACTGCATACCGGCCGTTCACGCAACGATCAGGTCGCGACCGATATACGTCTTTATCTGCGCAGTGAAATCGATACCATTCTGGCCCAACTGCAACGCCTGCAAATCGCGCTGCTGGATCTGGCCGAACGCGAAGCCGATACCATCATGCCGGGCTTTACTCATTTGCAGGTCGCGCAGCCTGTCACCTTCGGCCACCATCTGATGGCATGGTTTGAGATGCTGTGCCGGGACAGGGAACGTCTGCAAGATTGTGTCAAACGCGTCAACGTCATGCCGCTGGGCGCGGCCGCTTTGGCCGGTACCAGTTATCCTATCGATCGATTCATGACTGCGGAGTTGTTGGGTTTTTCACGACCGTCGAATAATTCATTGGATTCGGTCAGCGATCGCGATTTCGCCATCGAATTCGCCGCCGCCGGTAGCCTGATCATGCTGCATTTGTCGCGCTTCTCCGAGGAACTGGTGCTGTGGGCCAGTGCCCAATTCAACTTCATCGACATTCCCGATGCCTTCTGCACGGGCTCCTCCATCATGCCGCAAAAGAAAAATCCGGATGTGCCGGAACTGGTGCGCGGCAAGTCCGGCCGGGTTGCCGGTCATCTGATGTCGCTGCTGATGCTGATGAAGAGCCAACCTCTGGCTTACAACAAGGATAATCAGGAAGACAAGGAACCTTTATTCGACACCGCCGATACCCTGATCAATTCGTTAAGGGCCTTTGCCGATATGATGCCGCACATCAAGGCCAAGCGTGAAAACATGTACAATGCCGCCAAGCGCGGTTTTGCCACTGCTACCGATCTGGCCGATTATCTGGTACGCAAGGGCATGGCTTTCCGCGATGCCCACGAAGTGGTCGGTCAGGCGGTGCGTCTGGGCATCGAAACCGAGCGCGATTTGTCGGAATTGACACTGGCCGAGTTGCAAGGCTTTTCGCCAACGATTTCTGTGGACGTCTTCAATATTTTGAAACTGGAAGGCTCCGTGGCGGCGCGCAACCATATCGGCGGCACTGCGCCGGAAGCGGTGCGCAAGGCAATTTTTGACGCAAGACAAAAAAATCACTGTTAAATTCATGGAAATAATTCTCTTAGCTGCTAACCTTTCTGCATCAATTGATGCGGAGGGAGGCGATGCCCCATTTTTTTTCACGGCTGGTTGTTGGTGATGATCAGGACCAGTTCATGCGGGAGACCGATTTTTGGCATGACCATGAATTAGTCTTCGTCCATAACGATCCCAATGGAGACCAAGCCCTAAATGCCTTGGTCTTCAAGGTTCGCAGAAACCCGAAAGATCTTAACGCGCATCTTAGGCGCATTTATTTTTGTTACCAAAAACGCTTGTCCGCCCAGCTTTTTGCGGCTTTGCTCGATTTTGTAATTATCTTACAAGGCAAGGGGTTGGCAATTTGTCGGAGAATGATAGGCGGGAGTCGTGCGCAATTGGATAGCCAACAAGTTGCCACGCTGATAAAGGCAGTTGATGATGAGGATTCGAGACGGGGCAACAGTTTCTCGTTGTTTACCAGCGGTCTGGTAGGGACGTGTGAACTGTTTGAATATCATCAGCGAGGTGAAAAAGAACATGATTTTCTTGTGCTGGCGAATGACTTTATTGAATACAGCCAACTCGAGCAAGCAATGGACGTACTTGAAATGGGTATTACTGTCAGCCCCGATAGGCAGGACTTGCAGGAGGCTTTGTTGGAGCTCTATAAATCGACCAGAAACCGGACACGTTTTGAAGGCTTCTATAAAACACTCAGAGAGACAGGTGTACCGCTTATGGATGAATGGCGATCAATGGCAATTTTTTTTGAAGGTCTCGCGTGATGAAAAAAGGCTCTCATACTCCGGCTCGAATTGCCTTATATGGCATGGATGACCGAACCTGTAAAACCATGGAAATGTATCTGAAAGGCCCGTGTCGAGGCGTGGCTGTCGTCGTTCGCGAGACGGAAGCCGATATCGATGTCATCGATGCCGATCATCCCAGGGCTAAAGACATTCTGGATGCACGAAAGGCCGCTACGCCGAACAGACCGATCATCCTGCTGTCGTTGCAAGACCTGCGGATAGACAATACCTTTTTTATCAAAAAGCCGGTCAATGTCACGCAGATCGTCGATGTGCTGGGTAAAATCAAAGCCGCGACGGCTCCCCGAAAGGTTTTTTTTAATCCGGTAAAAGCCGCCGAAACTCCGCCAGCGCCTGTCGAGCCGGTAAAACAGGCCCCGCCTGAACCGCCGCGTAAAATGGCCATGGATGTTTATGCGAAAAAGCCGGCTGGCGTTAAGCACGTCGATGTCAGCGAACAACAGAAAACCGCAAAGCATCAATCGGCCGTGCAGCTGAATGAAGGTGGATTCACCGCGTTTTTAGGGACCGTAAGCGATATCGATTTTGAGGATAGCGCACAACTGCTGACCGCCTGTTACGACCCGAGGCAGTCATTTCTGGGTTACGTACAATCAGCCTATAAAACCGCCAACCTGCAATCCCGTGCGTTACAACTTAACTCAATCTGGAAGCCGCTGATTATTTTTCCGGAGAGTCAGGAAATTTGGCTTGACGCCGATGACAAACAACTGCGAGCGTTTGCCGGCATGACGCTAGGTAAGAATGCGACCGGTAGCATGGTGTTGGTGCCGTTTGATAACGGCAAAGCGGCCGATCGCGCGATGGATAAGTTTCAGAATATGAATACCTTTATCTGGAAATTGGCACTTTGGACTTCGAAAGGTCGCTTTCCGATTGGGCTGGATATTCAGCGCCCCGTTTTTTTGGTAACATGGCCAAATTTTACCCGTCTGGTGATTACTCCCGATGCCTTGCGAATGGCGGCGTTATTGGTGTCTACACCGAAAACGCCTTTAGAGGTGGTCAGCTTATTGAGGGTTAAACCTCAGTATGTCTTTGCATTCATTAGTGCTTGTCATGCGCTCGGCTTATTAAGGCAAAGCGAGCGTCAAGTCGATACGGTGATTGCCGCAGAGCCGCCCCAAAAATCCACAAACAAAAGCTTACTCAGAAAAATCCTAGGTAAGTTGCTCGGAGCTTAAAGGACGAAAAGGAATCCCTATGAGTCAATATAAAATTATTTTTACTGGACCGGTGGGTGCCGGTAAAACCACCGCCATTAATTCAATCAGTGATGTCCCACCGGTTAAAACCGATGCGGCTGCCAGTGATATGACTAAAAACCGCAAATCGTCCACCACGGTGGCGATGGACTATGGGGTAATGAATCTGGCGGGAGGGGAAAAAATCCATCTCTATGGGACGCCGGGACAAGAACGTTTCGATTTTATGTGGGACATCTTGACGGTGGGGGGGATAGGCCTGATTCTGTTGCTTGATAATACCCGCGCCGATCCGTTTCAAGATATGAAATTTTTTCTGGATGCATTCGGTAAGTTTATCAACGATACCAGTGTCGCAATCGGTGTGACGCAAATGGACCTCAGTGGCAAGCCTACCATAGACGATTACCATGCGCAGCTACAGACCTACGGCTTGAAACCGCCGGTTTTTGAGGTGGATGCCAGAGAAAAGAACGATGTTTCTTTGCTGGTGCAAGCCTTGTTGTATTCGCTGGATCCAGGGTTGGCGGAGTGATGGAATGCAACGATTTAACTTGATAGACGGATTATTTCTGTATCCGACTCCGGCTGGCGCCTATTACGCCATTTCGGGGCCGGACAGCGATAAACCTCGCCGGTTTTTGACTAGACTGCTGCAACAGGAACAAACGCCGGAATTAAGTCTTCAGCAGTTGTATGCGCTGATGGAAAATGACGACGAAGAGAAAGTCTTTCAATTGCTATTGCATTGCCAGAAGCTGGGTTGGGTGCAGGGCGTCGATAGCGTCATTACTTCGCCACAAGGCGCGCTTGATGAAATATTGCCGGATTTGTTGGGCAAAATCTCGGAAAACGGCAAAGTTTTGCTCGCCGACGACCAAGGCTTTTACTTGGCTAGCAGCGGTTTTCCCCATGAAGTCGCCGAAGAGTTATCGGCTCTCAGCGCCGAATTGGCAGGCATTCATACACGTCGTTCGGGACTGTTAATCAACAATATGGGGATTTTCAGTCATGCCTGGTCCATTGTCGATGCTTTCGGGAATAGTCAAATCGGATTTTGGCCGATGTTTATCGGTAGCCATCGTTTTGTGCTGGTTATTGCGGGCGTGCCGCATTTCAATCAAGCCGAGTTCGTGACATTGGTTTGGGCTTTGATTATTCGTTATTTGAAAAAGGGGAGCTGATTTTTTTAGTTTGATTGTTTTTTAACGTTACACATTAATTTAAGAGGATATGAATTATGAAAGCGGACATGCTGACCTCGGTTTTGACGGAGTTGAACGGAACCTCGGCGGATATTGAAGCCTCCGGTGTTATCTCGACCGATGGTCTAATGATGGCTTCGGTATTGCCTGCCGGTATGGATGAAGACAGAGTCGGGGCAATGAGTGCCGCCATGCTGTCTTTGGGCGACCGCACGGCGCAGGAATTGAATCGAGGCGGATTGGAACAGGTTTTGATTAAAGGTGCCAAAGGTTATGTATTGATGACTTACGCCGGTCACGAGGCTGTATTGACTGTGTTGGCAAAGCCCAATGCCAAACTGGGGCTTATCTTTCTTGATGTAAAACGCGCGGCTGAAAGTATTTCCGAAATGTTGTAAGACCACACCTGTCAATGCGGAGTGCATCATGATTGCTGATATGAATCCCGAGGATATAGTCGGGGACTACAAGGAAGTGACGCTGAAACTGTTCGATGGTACTTCCAGGAGAGTGCTTTATACGGAAATAGAAACCCCTTATCCCGATGGCAAACTGATCGTATCCACCACTGACACGGAAGGCGTCATTACCCACGTCAATCGCTCATTTGTGGAAATGTCCGGTTATTCCGAAGAAGAGTTGATCGGCGCGCCACATTCCATTCTCAGGCATCCAGACATGCCGCCGGTGGCATTCAAGGATCTGTGGGATACGATCCAGAGAGGCGAGAAATGGCAGGGATTCGTCAAAAATTTGCGCAAGGATGGTGGTTATTACTGGGTCAAAGCCACGGTGATACCCAATGTCAGGGGGGACAAGGTGGTCGGTTATACCTCGGTACGCCGCAAGCCGTCTCATACTAAAGTGGCTGAATGCATCAAACTCTATCCGACGCTTTTCTCGCTTTTCTAAAGGGAATTCACCATGCCTTACGTGTTCACGGTTAGTCCGGATTTCACTCCGGATCATCTTTCCGGTTGGTATATCTTCAATACTTGGTTACAACACCAGACCAAAGCGGCGATCCATCTTGAATTGTATGACCATTTTCAAGGTCAGCGCGACGCTATCCAGGCCGATAAAATCGACCTGATTTATGCTAATCCGTTCGATGCGGCGATGCTGGTTAGGGAAAAGGGTTTTTTGCCGCTGGTCAGGGCGGAAGGCGAATCGGACGAAGCGATCATTGCCGTCAGCGCCGACAGCAACGTTACCGATGTGGCGGAATTAGCGCCAGGAACTCGGGTGGCGTTCACCGATGATCCCGATGTCAAGCTGATGGGTATGATCATGCTGGAGCCGGGAGACCTGGATGCCGGCAATATCGTTCCGGTGTCGGCCGGAAACTATGTGCTGGTTGCCAAGCATCTGCTGAAAGGCGAAGCCGATGTCGGTATTTTTCTGGCCGAAGCATTCGATGATCTGTCGTCGATGATTAGAAAACAGCTTAAAATTTTGGTGCGGAGCCAGATCAGCGTCATCCATCATTCGCTGATGATAGGTCCTAAACTACAGGATAGACGCGCCGAAATTCAGCAGATACTGGTCGATATGGACAACGACGAAAAGGGCATAGGGGTGTTGACCAGCCTAGGCTTTAACTCTTGGCATAAAATCGAGGATGAACAAATGGAGTTCATGATCGATTTAATGGATACCTTGAACACCTGATTCGCGAAAGCAAGTTGTTCGATATTAGGCATGACGGATACGCTCCGCCATGCCTTTTTTGTGTCCGGATCGGTCGTGGATGTGAATGCAATCAGACTGAAGTAAGCCAATCGTTAGGATGCTGGTAGGAACCCTTTAATGAACGAGACAAGCAAACCGGCGATAATCCTGGATTTTCTCCGCCACGGCGAAGCGCAAGGCGGCCATTATTACCGCGGAGTAACCGACGACCCTTTAACGGAGCTAGGCTGGCGGCAGATGTACGGGCAATGTTCGGGCGGTCAGTGGGATGCGGTGATCAGCTCGCCGTTAAGGCGTTGCCGTTCCTTTGCCTCGGCGTGGTGCCAACAGCAACAGCGAACTTTACGAATCGATCCGGCCTGGATGGAAATCGATTTCGGCGATTGGGAAGGACAAACCGCTGACCAGATTTCTGCCCAAGATCCGGATGCCTTGGCACAATTTTACGCCGACCCCGTCGGCTACACGCCGCCCAACGCCGAATCGTATTCTGCTTTTTCGGAACGGGTGGCGCAAGGTTTGGAAGACGTGCTGGCAAACCATGCCGGACAAAACGTGTTGATCGTGACGCACGGCGGCGTGATTCGTGCGCTTTTTTCCCTGATACTCGGCATACCGGTCGCGCAAAGTTGGCAAATCGATGTGCCGCACGCCTGTCTGACCCGTTTCAGCTGTTTTCATGATCCAGGTGGCAGATTCATGCAACTGAACTTTCACAAAGCCGGCTGATTCCCTATACTGATTTAAAATCCTTGATCGGCACGGTAACCTTTGACTACCCGCTATCCCCCCATCCATTTAGGCGCGCCCGGCGAAGAGATCAGTAAAAAAGATCTGCACGCGGTTGCCCAGCGCTTCAAGAATTTCAACCAGAGCCGTTTGCAGCGCGTGCAGGATTTTTTTCAGCCCAGACAGCACGATTTTCTCAATCTGCTGCCGCTGATTTTTCACATCAATCATCCCTTGTTGCCGGGTTTCGTTTCGCTGGAAACGCCGGCCGGGATTCCCGATTACTCGCCGAATAAGCAGGCCACGGATACCGCCAAGCAGTTTTCCAAGGGCTTCATCTATAAGCGCAGGGCATTAAGAAATTACCCCATCCATGGCATTTTCCTGATGGGTAGCGTCGGCAGCATGGCGTTTTCAAAGGATAGCGACATCGATATTTGGCTGTGCCATCAGCCGACCATGGCGGCCGACGAATTGGACGAATTGCGGCAGAAAGCCAGGGAAGTGGAAAAATGGGCGGCTTCACTGAAGATA
>JAJRDU010000236.1 GCA_028748685.1 Methylococcaceae bacterium | reverse complement strand
TCATCGACTTCATCGAAGGCGACATCGACCGTCCCGTCGCCATCGCCAGCCTCTACAACGGCAAAGGCCAGGCCGACGCCCAACACAACCAAGTCACCAGCGGCGCAGGCGCCGCCATCGGTGGCCACAGCGCCTGGTTTCCCGGCGCACAGCCGGCCACGCCCACCCCGCCAGCCTGAGCGGCATCAAAAGCCAGGCCATCAGCCAAAGCCAACAAGGCAGCGGTGCCTATAACCAATTCGTCTTCGACGACAGCCCCCAGGAAAGCCGTACCAGCCTGCAACACCACGCCCAGGCCCACCAAGGCACCGCCGAACTCAACCTCGGCTACCTGCGCCACCAAAGCGACAACCAACGCCTGAACCCCGCCGGCTTCGGCGCCGAACTCAAACCCCCGCACAGCGCCGCCGTCAGGGCAGGGCAAGGCCTGCTCATCAGCAGCGATGCCCGAACCTAACCGGGTTTACCGATACCCACTTCCATTCCTTTCGCACGGTTTCATATACGGTCGATACGGCTGTCAGATAACGCAAAACCGATGAGGCTTGACGCGCTTTAGCTCGATGTCCCTATATTGGTCGATCATTTCGGTAGTGATGTCTCCGATGCGCCTTGATGCTTAGCATATTGAGTAAACTTATCTCGTCCTTTTTCGACTTTTTCCTCGGCGTCACCTCTTCCAGATAACGGTCTATTGCATCAATAAATGTTTTCTCGCTACCCCGTTTGTAATCGCCTGATAGAATATCGGCTTCGGTTTGTGTGGCCCAACGACTGGCAGAAGCCTTGGTTGGGATGGATTGAGAAACGCTTATCCCTTTGCGTCGGATTTGCGCATACCAACTTTTCCCGTGTTTTGTGATTGATGCCATGATTCTCTAGTGATGCAAATTTGATGCAGAGAATCATATAAAATCACTTAGTATCGCGTAATGCCTTAATTTTCAACCACAGTGTAAGTCTATGTTTATAATTACCAAAGAAGTCTATTTCTGCTACGGCCACCGCCTGATGAATCATCCGGGCAAGTGCCGAAACTTGCACGGGCACAGCGTCAAGGCCAGTATCTCCATCAAACAGGATGCGCTCAATCAACAGGGCATGGTTTGCGATTTTGCCGACGTCAAGGATTGCGTGGACGGTTTTATCAACCGACTGCTCGATCACAACTTCCTGTTGCATAAGGACGATCCCATCATTCCGGCGCTGATCGCCAATAACGAACAGTTTTTGCCCCTGGATGAACATCCGACCGCCGAAGTGCTGGCCAAGATGATTTACCAACATGTCAAACAGCAGGGTTTCAACGTCGACCAGGTGGTGCTTTGGGAAACCGCCAGTGCCTGCGCTTGTTACCGGGAAGATTGAGCCGTGAGCCAGCTTAGGCCGGTCAACACTTCGCTGTGTCTGGAAAAAATCTGCGAATCCAACTATCAGAAGTTGTTTCGCCTGATTCCGAATCTGTGCGCCTTCGAGAAGTGCGCGATAGGTCTCACCCAAGGCAGGCCATCCCTGTATCTGGATGTGCTGGAACGCAACCCCTACACGCTAACCATAGAACTCAGTCATTGCTTTAACCGGCCGCTGAGCGAATTGATAGCGCCGGCGGTAAAAATCCGCGTCTATCTCGATGCCCAACTGGCGGAAGTAATTCGCGATAAAGACAGACCCGCGGTGGACCGCGTTTATCAGAATCCGGGACGGGCGCTGGAAATTCAGGATTACAAATGGCGGCTAAATTACTTCCTGCAAAAATGGCTGGACCACTGCCTTAAAACCGATTACCGGTTTGATAGCGCCGAATCCGGCTGCGTTATTTGATGCTTTGTTGCAAGGCCGACCTGACGCAGCGCAATATTCCGTAACTGTAGGCGCCCTCGAAGTGCTCGTAGACGGGTTTCAACGCATTTCTTTGCGCCTCTGGTAAATTCAGTAGTACGTCCTCGATCTCACGGGTTTCCTGAGCCGACAGCGGTAGTACCTCTTCCAGTCGCAACAAACCCATTTCCAGGCCCTTGGCCAGATGGTTATAAACGGTGTCGTCCTTGATGCCGCGTCTTTCCGCTATTTGCTCTATGCTGTAACCCAGCCTGAATAAGTTCAGTGTTTCACTGACAGTGTCGTTGGCAGATGTATTGGTCTGCTCGTTAAATTCCGCCAACACCGCCAAGAACTCATCGCCATAAAGTTCCAGCTTGCGTTCGCCGATGCCGGATATCATCGCCAGTTGTTGATGATTGCGCGGCCGAGCATCGACCATTGCCATCAAGGTGGCGTCGTGGAAAATCACGTAAGGCGGCACATCCTGCTGATCGGCCAGTTCCCGGCGTTTGGCGCGCAAGGCATTCCACAACGCGCTGTCGGCCTGTCCACTGACCGTTCTTTTTTCATGGCGATCGCGTTTGGTCTTTTCGACTTGCACGTCCTTGCGCAGCATCAGGGTTTGTTCGCCGCGCAACACGGGTCGGCAGGCGTCGGTGAGTTTCAGGCTGCCGTGGCCTTCGAAATCAATTTCCACCAGCGATTTGGCAACCAGCTGCCGAAAAACCGAGCGCCATTGTTTATCGTCCAGCGCCTTGCCGATGCCGAAAGTCGATTGTTTGTCGTGGCCGAATTGCCGAATACGTTCATCGCTTTTGCCCAGCAAAACGTCGATCAGATAGGTCACGCCGAAGCGTTGGCCGGTGCGGTAGATGGCGGAAAGCGCCTGCTGGGCGGCAACGCTGCCGTCCCAGGTCTCGACCGGTTCCAGGCAAGTGTCGCAATTGCCGCAGCCTTGTTCCAAGACGTCGCCGAAATAAGCCAGCAAAGCCTGGCGGCGGCAGCTGACCATTTCGCACAGCGCCAGCATCGCATCCAGCTTGTGATATTCGACCCGTTTGTGTGCCTCGTCGGCGGTCGATGTGCTCATCATCTGCCTCAAAGTAATCACATCCTGCAATCCATAAGCCATCCAGGCGTCGGCCGGCAATCCGTCGCGGCCGGCGCGGCCGGTTTCCTGGTAATAGGCTTCGACGCTTTTCGGCAAATCCAGATGGGCGACGAAGCGGACGTTGGGTTTGTCTATGCCCATGCCGAAGGCGATGGTGGCGACGATGATCAAGCCGTCTTCCATCAAGAACTGATGCTGATTTTTTTGTCTCACCTCGTGGCCCAGGCCAGCATGGTAGGGCAGGGCGCGCAAGCCTTTTTGATTCAGCCATTCGGCGGTTTCTTCCACCTTTTTGCGCGACAGGCAATAGACGATGCCGGTATCACCGGCGTGTTCGGCGTGGATAAAGCTCAAGAGTTGCTGACGGGCGTTTTGTTTCTGAATGATGCGGTAGCGGATATTCGGACGGTCGAAGCCGCTGATGAAGATCTGGGCCTGCTCTAGCGCCAGGCGGGCGATGATTTCCTGGCGGGTGCGTTCGTCGGCCGTGGCGGTCAGGGCGATGCGCGGCACCTGCGGAAACTGCTCATGCAACACCGAAAGCTGTAAATAATCGGCGCGGAAATCGTGACCCCATTGCGATACGCAATGGGCTTCGTCGATCGCAAACAAGGCAATCTTGCAACGGGTAAATAAGGCTTGGGTGCGGGGGGTGCTGAGACGTTCCGGGGCGATGTAAAGCAAATCCAGTTCGCCGTTCAGCAACTGCTGTTCTATGCTCCTGACTTGTTCCAGTGCCAGAGTCGAATTCAGGAATGCGGCCTTGACTCCGAGTTGATACAGCGCGCTGACCTGGTCCTGCATCAAGGCGATCAGCGGCGAAATCACGATGCCGACGCCCTCCATTACCAAGGCCGGAATCTGATAACACAAGGATTTGCCGCCGCCGGTCGGCATCAACACCAGCACGTCGCGGCCGCCGGTCAGTTGTTCGATGATCTGTTGCTGCTGGCCGCGGAAGCTGTCGTAGCCGAAGACCGTTCGCAGTGTCTGGAGCGCGGCCTCGTTAACCTTGTCTATCGCCATCGCCACCGTCAATTTTTGTTTGGTTTTTCCGGAGTCAATACGGTGTTTTTCGGCAGGGAGCTGGTGTCTAGCTCGGGATAATCCTTGGTAAAGTGCAAGCCGCGGCTTTCCTTGCGTAATTGGGCGCAGCGTATGATCAATTCGGCAACGATCACCAGATTGCGCAACTCCAGCAGGTCGCTGGTGACTCGGAATTGGCCGTAGTATTCGGCGATTTCCTCTTTCAGCAATACCACCCGGTTCATGGCCCGTTCCAGACGCTTGTTGGTGCGGACGATGCCGACGTAGTCCCACATGAAGCGCCGCAGTTCGTCCCAGTTATGGGCGATCAGCACTTCTTCGTCGGAATCGCTGACCTGAGATTCATCCCAGTCTGGCAACGGACTAGGGATCGGGATGTCCGCGATATGCTGGCGGATGTCGCGGTTGGCTTGTTCGGCAAATACCAGGCATTCCAGCAAGGAGTTGCTGGCCATGCGATTGGCGCCGTGCAAACCGGTGCAAGCGACTTCGCCGACTGCGTACAGGCCGGGAATGTCGGTGCGGGCGTTGCTGTCGGTCATTACGCCGCCGCAAGTGTAATGCGCGGCGGGGACGACAGGTATTGGTTGCCGGCTGATGTCGATGTCCAGTTCCAGGCATTGCATGTAAATGGTCGGAAAATGCTTCTGGATAAATTCCAACGATTTGTGGCTGATGTCCAGATAGACACAGTCTATGCCGTGTCGTTTAATTTCATTGTCGATGGCGCGCGCCACGATGTCGCGTGGCGCCAGTTCCAGGCGCGCATCGTAGCGCTGCATGAATCGCTCACCGTTGGGCAGAATCAACTTGCCGCCTTCGCCACGCACCGCTTCGCTAATCAGGAATGAGCGGGCACTGGGGTGGTAGA
>JAJRDU010000235.1 GCA_028748685.1 Methylococcaceae bacterium | reverse complement strand
AAAGCGATGAGTAAGCTTATCTTGCTCCATTTAAGGACAGCGCTAGAGTTATAGAAAAATAATATGACAATATTGACATTCGTCAATTTTGCTAATTTTTTTTGAGAAGCAGCTCACACCTATTCATCAAGGCTGTTTGCTACTTTTGAATCCGCCCGGTGTTTCGTGGGCGGGTTTCCGTATCAATCTAGCAGAAAAATGTGGTGTACCATTATTCCTGGCATGAAGGCGGCTGATTTTTCAACAAAGCTTACCTTTCAGCGTGAAATTTGAGCCGTTTTTTTCGGAAGATGCCGTTGTAAAACTATGTAGTTGAAAGGACATCGAAGCCGCTGCTGCCAATGTAACAGGGTCCCACCGCATCAACCCTTGATGCAAATCAAAGGCTCCATTCGGGCGACTTTGCCAGCCAGGCCGGCGCGGTCGGCTACATCCACCACCGTGCCGACATCTTTGTAAGCGCCTGGTGCTTCTTCGGCTACGCCGCGCAGCGACGGACTGCGGATGATAATGCCTCGCGATGCCAGTTCGTCGACCAGTGTTCTGCCCTGCCATTGCTTAGTGGCTTGATGGCGACTCATCGCCCTGCCCGCGCCGTGGCAAGCCGAACTGAAGGCGCGCCGTTCGCTTTCCTGGGTGCCGCACAACACATAGGAACTGGTACCCATGGAACCGCCGATCAAAACCGGCTGCCCAACTTCCTTGAATACTGCCGGTAAATCCGGATGACCGGGACCGAAGGCTCGAGTCGCGCCCTTGCGGTGCACGAACACCGATTGCTTTTGGCCGTTGATCGTATGTTGTTCCAACTTGCAGGTGTTATGCGAGACATCGTAGAGCAAACCGAGATGAATACCCGGAAACACCTTGGCCACAGCCTGCCGGGTCAGATGAGTGATGATCTGGCGATTAGCCAACGCGCAATTAATCGCCGCCCGCATCGCTCCCAGATATTGCTTACCCAGCGGCGAATTGAGCGGCGCGCAAGCCAGTTCCCGGTCCGGCAAGGCGATTTGATATTGTGCTGCCGCCATCGCCATGTCCTTCAGAAACTCGGTGCCGATCTGATGACCCAAGCCTCGGGAACCACAATGGATGCCAATCACCACGTCGTCGATATGTAACCCAAATACGTTGGCGACTTTTTGATCGAAGATTTCGGCGACCCGCTGCACTTCCAGATAATGATTGCCGGAACCCAAGGTGCCCATCTCGTCCTTCTGCCGCTCACGGGCCTTGGGCGAAACATCATGCGCTTCCGCGCCAGCCATGCAACCCTGTTCCTCGATGCGCTCCAGATCGCTCTTTTCACCGAAGCCCTGCTCCAACGCCCAGCGCGCGCCGCCTGTCAACATGCCGTGCATGCGTTCGTGATTGAGGTGTATATGACCCTTGCTGCCGACGCCGGCGGGTATCACCTTATACAAGGCATCGGCCAACGCCTGTTTATGCGGCCGTAGTTCGGCTATATTCAGGCCTGTGTGCAGAGTGCGCACACCGCAGGATATGTCGAAACCCACGCCGCCGGCCGATACTACCCCGCCCCGGTCGGGATCGAAAGCCGCTACGCCGCCGATCGGAAAGCCATAACCCCAATGGGCGTCGGGCATCGCATAGGCGGCCTCGACGATGCCTGGCAAGGTTGCGACATTGCAAATCTGCTCATGGACTTTCTGGTCCATGTCGCGCAGTAAGGAGGCGTCGGCGTAAATGACCGCCGGCACCCGCATCGCGCCATGAGGCCGGATTTCCCAACAGGTTTCGTCGCGTTGTAGCAATTGGCGAATATCCATCAATTTTCCTCATACCTTGACGTTACAAAGAGTCGATCTGAAAACATGACGGGTTCCGCTTTATTCAACCCATCCTACACGTCGACGACGCATTGAGCCAGCCAGGCTCCGTCATCTCGTTGTTGGACGCGAAGCTCCGTAAAAGTAGCCCCCTTGATTTCCACGGCGGGCTGATGTTTTTGCCGGTCGACGGCTTCGCCGAAGGCCGTTGCCGATAAGTGTCCATCCTGAATGGCGACTTGGTAACGGCTGAACAATAGGCCTCTCACCGCCATCAGATAAATCAGTTCGTTGATCCAGCTCACAAACAGCAGTTCGGCATCGGGCGCTTCACAGGTCACGGCGACAGCCGTTGCCCGGGAAACCCTCTCCGGATCGGTGATAACCGCAGTCATCGCCAAGGCAGCCTGTTCGAATGCCTGTTCCGGCGTGGACGCGATCCCGCGTATGCCTATGTCGGCGCCGTGTTCGAAATGTTCCCAACGAGGCGTTATGGGGTGACTGTTCAATGGCTGACCTTGTGCTAAGTACGTTTTAAAAACATGCCTGACAGGACTTTAATCCTAACTTATACATAATGCCAGAGCATGTTGGTTTAAGGTCGATGGCTGCCCCCACAACTCCGCCACTCGGCGCTGTTTTCTCAACCTGTCTCATCGTGTACCATGTAAGGATTCGTAATTTGTGTACCCAGACGTGTACCCAAGACATGCGCTCACCCATAACGTCTTATTAAAACAATAGCTTATGCGCATATTGAACATCTATTACAAGAATATCAATTCGTTGGAAGGCGAAGGACGCGTCCATTTCGACCAGGGACCGATAGCCGACAGCGGCGTTTTTGCCATCACGGGACCCAACGGTTCCGGGAAAACCAGTATTCTGGATGTAATTACGCTGGGTTTATATGGCGAAACCTTTCGCTTCGACAAGCCGGCCCAGCATGTAATCACCAAACATGCCGACGAGAGTCTGGCTCAGGTTGAATTTGCGCTGGGCGATGAGAAATACCGTTCCAGCTGGCAGGTGAAGCGCGCCGATACCGCGCTACCGGAAATGACGCTGATGCGATTGAATGGCGAGGAGGAAATACTCGCGGAGACTCCCGGCCAGGTGCGCAGCCGCTTGACCGAACTGACCGGCATGGATTTTCACAGATTCAGTAAATCCATCGTCATACCTCAGGGCGATTTTGCGGCCTTTCTGAATGCGCTGGATAGCGAGCGCATGGATATTCTGGAAAAAATCAGCGGCACCGATCTGTACGCCGATTATCGCCGCCAAGCCGAGACACGACATGCGGCGCTGAAGGAAAAGGTGACCTTGCTGGAACACGAAGTCGGCTTGGTTCCGTTATTGAGTGCCGAAGCAATTGAGGCGGCCGAGCACGATCTGCAGGATTTCCAGGATCAGAGCAACGGACTCAAAAAGGAACGGCAGGCCCTACAAGACCAGTTGGTCGGTCTGCAAAATATCGAGGCACTACAAAAACAACACCGCCAGCTCGACGAACAACAGCGCCTGCTGAAGGAAGAAATCCACCAGCATCAGCAGGAATTAAGGCGAATCGAGGCTAATCCGCAGGTAAGTAACACATTCCGAGAGGATCTGCGTTTATTGGACGCCAAACTGGCGGAAGCCGAACAAAGTCGGGCCACCCTGAGCCAATACCGTAGCGAGTTGAGCATGCTGCAACAGCAGCTGGCAACCACGGGCGACGGAGAAACCGCCGCCATTCCAACCGGCCAAACCCTCGAGGAACAACGACGGGAAATCGATGCGCTGAAAATTAAAATCAGCGAAATCAAACTGGAACTTCCGAGGGAAACCGAGTTGGGCCAGGCCATACAACATCAACTGGCTGGCAACAAGGCTTCGCTGGCGGAGGTAGAAGACTGGCTTAAGGCTCATCAGGCCGATGCCGTCTTGCTGAGCGACTTCCCCGAGGTCGCTCAGTTGCGCAACCTCAGGACCGAATTGGCGGAAATGGCCGGCCAACAAAAAACCCAGGGCAATTGGTCGAAAAACACTTCGGCGGCACTGAAAAAAAGCAAGGACGCGCTGACCGCCACCGAGGATCGTCTGGAAGAATTGAAAAACCAGATAGAAGCCGATCAAAAAGCCTTGCGGGAACTGGCTCAGGGTAAAAGCCTTGAAGAACTGAACGAAGTATTGCTCGATCAGCAGAGCCGTGTGGCCAACATTCAAGAGCTGTATTCCCTGGCTGATGTCAACGCCAAACTGAGTAAAAAAGGCCTGTTCTCCTGGTTTGGCCGCGACAAGGACCTGGACCTGCCGGATGAAGCCCAATTGCAAGCGCATGTAGACGCGTTAAAACTGGAAATGAGTAGTGACGAGAATATATCCGCGACCTTGCAGCAGGCGATTGCCAACGAAGCCTTATTGAAAAGATTAAGCGAATATCGTAACAAGCTGGTCGATGACAAGCCCTGTTTTTTGTGCGGATCGCTAAAGCATCCCTATGTCACGAAACCGCCAGTTATGACCGACTCCAGGAAGGCGTTGGCCGACCACCGCGCCAAGATGCAAACCTTGAAATCCAGGCTCGACAATGCCATCAATCAGTTGAACGCCGCGCAAAAACGCAGCAGCCAGCTCACGGCCAAACAAAAATTCCTGCAGCAAAAGCGTTCGGAATGGTCGGTGTTGGCGAACCGGCTCAACCTGATGCGTGCCGATATGGTGATCGACAACCTTAGTCTACAGAAAACCCTGCTGCAGGAGGAAACCGAGGAACTGGAAAAAATTAAGCATCTGGTCAAGGAACACACACAATTACAGCGCAACATCGCCAAGGCAAACGCCGAAATCAAGGACAAACAATCGGCATTGGTCAACTTGCGTTCGAGCACTGAACAGTTGAACGCGACCTGGGCCGAACGCTCGCCGGAAGTTCAGGAGCTGGAAAAGAAATTCACCCAACGCCAGGCAGACCTACAAGCGCTAACCGCCCGTCTGGAAAAACAGTTAAGCCTGCTGAACGAAAAACTACCCCGTAAAGGCAAGGAAAACGCCATCTTCGACCGGCTCAACAGCCGACGGCAAGACTATCAGATCCGCGAATTGCGGCAAAAAGGCCTGCAAGGGGAAATAGCCAGTTTGCAAGAAAAACTGCAGATTTGCCAGGCGACTATCGTTCGTTATCAACAACAACTGACAGACAGTCTGGAAGCGCTCCGTGGCGCTGAAGGCCTGGGACTGCACTTGGCCGTGCTTGAAAAACAGAAATTGATCGTCGCTATGGAACAGCAACTGGCCAACCAGGAGATGGAACTGGACGTCATGCGGCGCGGCCTCTCGGACAAGATCGCCGAACACGGCTTTTCCGACCTTGACGAACTGACGAATTTGCTCAAATTGATCGACCGGCAGACTGAAATACGGCGATTCGTCGATGAACAAAGTGCTCGACTGACGACGGTGGCCGGCGAGCTTCTCAAGCTTCAAGCCCAACTGCAATCTGAATCGGCGACGATAGCCGATACCGTCAGCGAGGCCGATCTGAGGGCCGCTCAACGTCAGATTAACGAACAAATCGATATTGCCGAGCAGGAAGTGCACACCCTGCAAAACAAATTGGATAAACAGCAACAATATCGCGACAAATATCAAACTCTGGAAACCGAACTGGCCGAACAACGCCGCTTATTGGCCGACTCCGACGCCGATATCAACCAGATCAACGATGGACAAGGTGGCTTCCGCCGCATGATTCAGCAATTACTGATCGACAAACTGTTGTCGCAAACCAACCAGATTCTGGAAAAAATCAGCGGCCGTTATTACTTGCGTAGCGCGACCAGCGAACATGGTCTGGCCCTTGAAATAGAGGACACCAAACAGAAAAATGCCCGTCGCCTACCCAAGACCCTGTCGGGCGGCGAAAGCTTCGTGGTCAGTCTGGCCTTGGCCCTGGCCCTGGCCGAGATGGCCAACAACGGCAAAGCCATCGAATCGCTGTTTCTGGACGAAGGCTTCGGCAATCTCGATGCCGAGGCGCTATATCTGGCGATGGGGGCGCTGGAAGGTCTGAAGATCCAGGGTAAAACCGTGGGCGTCATTTCGCACGTCGAAGGTGTCAAAAAGCGCATCAAGACCCAGATAGAGCTGGTCAAGAAGCCCAACGGCCTCAGCGAATTGAGGATGGTAGCCTAGGGCTCATACTGCTTGCCGACTCAATTCACCTTTCGTCCCGAGCCTATCGAAGGTCTTATTCAAGATTTCGAAGACCAACTGTCGTTACAGCAAACCCCTTCGCCTTAATCGCCTGTTGACTTGGCGATGATAGAGTTGAGCCAAGAATGGCCGTATCAGCGGCAGGCCTATTAGCCAGGCGATCGGCTTTAACAAGGCCACCTTATTCATCAACAAGATGTAGGCATCCAGCTCCGAAACGATATGGCCGTTGGTATCGCGGACGTGTAGCTCTGACAAGGCCTTACGCGGCTCAATCCCCAATTCGCGCAAGCGGTTCTCCTGCCCGGTAATATCAAACCAGCATACCTGCTCGGAAGACGAGCCGGCGAGTTTTTCATAGGTCTGCCGGTCGCGCCTACATTTGGGGCAGGCACCGTCGTAATAAACCACCAGTTGTTCTTGGCCGTCATCGCTTTGCTGCGGTTTTTCGGTTCTCGACGGCATGATGCTTCACGGATTCCGAAGTAAGCGCTCGAATCCTGGCATCCAATCGGCAAAATTGGCGACATAGTTATAGCCGCAGACTGTCGTCAGCGTCTTACTACTGATAATTTCCTTTATCCGCTCCGCCTGCTTCCGGGTTTCCTGCTCGGGGCCGTAAGGATTGAATACCAAGCCGGCTTCGGCCAGAAACACATAGTCGCAGATAAACAGCGCGTCCCGATAAATATAGAAGGTAAAGCCCGGCGTATGGCCGCCGATGTGGTAAGCCTCGATACCATATGCAACAAAGTCATCGCTGAAGCGCCGGTCGATGTCGAATAATGCCGACAAGTGGTGCTTGGCATCCAGATCGTGCAGCCAGACTTCCGCATCCCAGAGACGCCGGTATTGATTGGAAGCACCTAGAAAATGGTGATGGGTAAAAAAGATGGCCTTGACCGGCGCCAAGCCGCGATTAAAGGCTGACGGCGAATCGATCCAAACCGCCCCGGCCTCGGTTTCGATGCGATAAGCCGCATGTTCAAGCCCCAGTTTCGGCACGGAAAGCAGCTGACTGACTGTATCGTTCACGGCATGCGCCGTGACGTGGTAGGTCTTTTCGGCCTCGTCCCAAGCCATAAAACGATCATGCTTGGCCCCGCAAAACGGGCAAACATCCGGCATATTGCCGATCATGTTGTAACCGCATTGCAGGCAAACCCATTGCTGGATGCCATCGAGGAATTCATGCGTTGAAGAGATGTTCATAATATGCCCTCCTAGGAAGATATATTTCTGCCGATTTGGCGTACCCCCTGGTCCGCCACGGATGAGACGGCAGTCGGATAGGCCAATCACATCAACGCCGGCCTTGGCGACCCGATGGTCGCTTTCCAACGTGCCGCCGCAGGCAAATGCCCCCTCGCGCCAATCAAATATTATTCCAGTGCTATTTTTCCCTCTATACAGTGGCTGATGCCGATGGCCGGTACTTCCAGCGTCATCTTCACCCCTATCGTCTCCAATCCGCCGAGTAAGCCAGTTTCCAAGGCTTTCGACACGCCATGTTCGATCTCGCGTTGAGAGGTAATGCCGACGGTCTTCAGGTATTTTCTGATTTCCATGTTTAATGTGTCTTCATTCATGTCGCTCTCCTGGTAAAAAATTAACGGGGTATGACAAATGTCGCTTCACTATTTGGGCGCTGAAATGATGGATTATCGAAGCCTTTTTAGGTTCCAATCAGCCTAGCAACACCGACAACAATGTAGAGCGAGCAGAAAACTAGCCTCCGCCCTCACGGTTTAACCTTCCGGCCGGATGATCACTGCTGTCCGCAAACGGGTCTTGCCGAAACAGGACATGCGGTCGAAATCCTCGCGGGCGATCGGAATAAACTGGCAATCGAGTTCGCTTTGCCGGCCTTCTTCCGGATCGGGATCGTGCATGTACAGGCAGTCATTATCGAAACCGCTCATCACCACCCAATGCGGCGCTTTTCTGCGATCCATCGAAAAGGTGCTGATCAGAATCAACGGTATGGCGCCGGCCTCGAATGCCGTGGTCAAATCGTTCTGGGTGATATTGGCGTAATGTATCGCCACGCCCTGTTCCTCCGCTTCGCGCTTAAAACAGCTGTCCACCAATTCGACCACCTGTTTCTTGTCTTCGCTGCGCACGCCATCGATGAACAGCGTGCCGGATTGATTGATCCAGACCTCGACCCGGAACTGCCGGCGTTTTGCCGCCAACGCCAGACCGACCGGATGACAACCGCCGTGGCCGGAGGTCATGAATATCGTCGTGGCCTCGCGCCATAAGTTGATTTCTTCTTCCTGCGAGGGCCGATAGTTTCTATTCAGACCATGCATCGCCATCATCAACGAGGCCGGGCCGCAGGTAAACGGCGTGGTTTGTCTGAGCCAGTGCACCGACCTATGCTGCGGAGTATCGTGAAAACGGCGGATACGTTTCTGGAAACGCAAGGCGTCCTTGTGATCCTGGTAATAATCGCGGTACAAGCCGAATTTCTGAAAGCCCAGTCTTTCATAAAGCCGGATCGCCGGGATATTGTCGACGCTGACTTCCAGCCGCAGATAAAGCCTTCCGTCATCGCGCGCCGCCTGTTCGCCAGCCATCATCAGTGCCTTGGCGACGCCGCTACCGCGCAGCTGCGGCGATACCGCCAACGAATAGATACGCGCCAGCCGGGTACCGGGATGATAGATGATTAATATGTAGCCGGCCACGTGCCCTTCCACTTCGGCGACCAGCAGGGCCCTATGCTCCGTGCTAATCCAATGCCTGAAACTGCGGCGGCTTAATTTATCGGTGGAAAAACTGGCGTTTTCCAGCACGACCAGGCCTTCGAGATCACCGAGTTGCGCGGGACGGATAGCCACATCCGCATTTAAATCCCTCGCCCTCTGGGAGAGGGTAGCCACAGAGACGTTATTTTTGGCCATGTCCTTAGTCGAAGCAGTCAAGACGACACCCCCCGCATGGCCTGACCTATCACCTGTCTGGCCCGAAACAGCACCATTTCCTGCCAGGCCTGATCGTTCGGACAGAAATGCCGGCGCATAAGCTGGCTGTGAGCAAACCGGGCGACCTCGCTATCGGGCCGAGCCCAGAGCTGATGATCGCGCAACAAGGTTTCAAACAATTGGTCGGTGCTGTAAGTGCCGAATTCCAGCGTCACATAGCAGCTCTGATCATCCATAATGGCGTGCCAGGCGTAATCCAGCAGCCCCAATTTTGGCACCGAACTGGAGGTGCCGGCCGCCGGCAAGGTCACCGAATCGCCGTACCATGAATGAGCGACCGCCGCACCGGCACTCTCCGGCTGGTGATCGCAAATGATCTCGCCATAGCCATAAGAGCCCAGCCCTGTGTGCAAATCGATCACCGCCAAATGCCGTTTCGGCAAGCCATAATGCTTGATCAGCGCTTCGCATACCCGGCGACCATGAGCCGGAGCTCGTCCACCATAGAACGGCCCGGCGGGATCGAGGTATTGACCGCCACTGATGGCTTTTTCCAAGGACTCGCGTCCATACCGCTGGCTGAATTCCGCAAAATCATGCCGTCTTTGTTCGGCATCCGCCTTAAACAGCGCCGGCCGCAAGCGTTCATAATCTGGATTTTCGGGTAGCGGCTTGGAAAAATCCACCGCGTTGCGGTTCAAATCAACACCATCGCCATCGCAGCGCCGCAGCCAGGCGTAACCCCAGGGCGTCAAGGCATGGATCAACAGCAATGCACAGTTTTCGGGTATTACCGCTTCCCCGCTAGCCAGCAACTGCAACAAATCGATCTCGATTGCGCTACCGGCGAAGCCTTCGATACCGTGGGTGCCTGCGATCAAAACCACGACCCTGTCCGCGTCTTCCGCGCCTAGCCACACCGTATCGGTGATCAAGGCTTCGCCATTAGGTCCGACGCCTGCGCAGGGATAAGGCAAATGCTGTAGCGAACAAGGCAATTTAGGCAACATCTCCAACCAATGCTGACGTCCCAACGCGTAACAGGCGGGAAACACACCGGTATCAATAGCTGCAAAAGCAAAAGAATGTCGAAACGGCATTAAGGCTTACCTAAGGATTTTTCGTGAACATGACAATATCCAGATATTACTCCTTGTTTTAAAAACTGTCTGGTTTCAGAATTATCGCTTATTTAAACACACGAGGTATTCTCTGTTATGGCAAGTACGCTGCTGGTGGTTGACAATCTATCCGACTGGAATCCTTATTATCCCAGCGAGCAGGTCATCACCTTTGAAAACTATCTAGCCACCGAACAAGGCGATCCCGATCAGCGCGTCCGCGTCATCAACCTGTGCACCAGCTACGCCTATCTTTCGGACGGTTATTACTGTTCGTTGCTGGCCGAAGCCCGCAACCATCACGTCATCCCCTCGGTGAAGGTCATCAACGACCTGGGCAAGAATGCCTTGTATCGCCTGCAACTGGAAGATTTGACTCAGCCGCTGGCCCGCGCCTTCAAACACCAAAATAAAAACGGCGAATTCATCCTGCACAGCTATTTCGGCACCACTTCCGATCCGGCCTTTCAGGAACTGGCTCGCCTGCTGTTCGAACGCTTC
>JAJRDU010000234.1 GCA_028748685.1 Methylococcaceae bacterium | reverse complement strand
GGTTTTTAGCGGAGATGCCTCATTTTTCGTGCACCATTATACCAAAATAACGCGGTTAACTATTTTAAATCAATTGGTTATATTAACTGAGCAGACTCTAAGTACCTATCAAAAAGTTAGCGTGTATTTTGAGCCAAATCTACATCCAATTTCATCAATGGCGTTTTCAAGCTCATCGGGAGTAAACGTTTTGAAGGGCAACCATCCATATTTCATTTTGTGCCAAAGCAATTCGATGCGGTTTATCTCAGGGCTGTAGGGCGGCAGAAAGTAAAATCGCATGCCTTTCTCTTCCAACAAATCCCAATAAGGCTTTAGTTTCTTGCCGGTGTGAATAGATGCATTGTCCAAAATCACCACCAATGGCTTGCTGACATGTTCGATCAAAGCCATCAGAAAACCAAAGAACTACAGACCATTCACGCTTTTCCACAGTTTAGCCAGCATTAATCGGCCCGATGAAAGCAATGCACCTATGACATTCATGCGCTGCGCCCGTTGAGCGGTAATAGCATGAACTTTCTCCGCTTTTGGTCCAAACCGAACGATTCAGTGGTTGTGGCGTAAATCCGGCTTCATCCGCATAAGTCAACTCGATTTCTGCGACTTGCGCTTGGCTAATCAGTTCTGCGATATCGTGACGAGCCTGCTTTAAACGTTCGAGATCGCGCTTTTTTTAAGCTGTTGCGGGTGCGCTTCCAGACATAGCCCATCCGTTTCAACTCGTTCCGCAAGGTGCCGGCACTGATCGTCACACCACATTCCACCGTTAGGCGACTGACCAACGCTCGACAAGCCAAGGGTCCAGCATCAATCCATGCTTTGAGCTGGCTGCGATGGGCATCCGTCAACTTGCTCGGCACAGCGTGGTTGATCCGGCGAACTGTTCATTCCGTTTTTCCACCACTTCCGCCGCCGCTCCCGAATGGCTTCGCGCTTCATGCCTTGTTGCTCAGCAATGGCAACGACTGTTTGGCCATCGGATAGCATCAAAATCGTTTGAGCCCGCTCCCTTTCTCACCAGTCACTACTTTTTTTTTTAAGCCTTTGTAGTTGATCTCGTTCGCCGTCGCCCAATTCAATGAGTTTTACGCGCATCACTTTACTTATTGCTCTGCCTAAAATTCCACTTGTTTACTGCATTGGGATTTATTGTTAAGCGCTTATCAGTGGCTAATTTTTCGGCACCTTACCTGCCCCCGGCTTTGCCAAGCAAAAACTTTGAAGTGGATTCGGCTGGAAGAGATTTCAACCATACATATCGGACGTTAAGGAACCTCTGAATAAGTTGATTCCAATCATGATTCGATAGGCTCACCACCAACGGAAACAATAACTTATCGTTTATTCCGAGTCTGCCGAAGAACTTAATCAGATCGTCCTTAAATATTCGCCTTGCATTCCTTGCAATACTCTACGCTTGATATGGCCTCGCGGGTTGGAAGTAATCACTCGCCTGTGTGATAATTCAGGCGCCCCCTTAGGGCGGCTACATGGAATATAGAGGGCACGATGGCAAATGATACCTTGTTGATAAAGCACACCGGTACCGGCAAGCAGGCCGAGTATCCTTTGTTGACTGGCACGCTGGGCGCCGAAACTGCCGATATTCGTAGTCTATACAAGGATCTTGACTGTTTCACCTACGATCCAGGCTTCATGGCCACCGCCAGCTGCAAAAGTAAAATTACCTATATCGACGGCGATAAGGGCGTGCTGTTGTATCGCGGTTATCCGATCGAGCAATTGGCTGAGAGTTGCGAATTTACCGAAGTGGCTTACTTGCTGATGAACGGCGAGTTACCCAGCGAAGCTCAGTTGCTGGATTTCAATCTGGAAATCAGCGATCGGGCCATCATTCACGAATCACTCAGAAAATTCTTCGACGGTTTTCATTACGATGCGCACCCGATGGCGATGCTGGTCGGCGTGGTTGGTTCCTTGTCGGCGTTTTATCACAGCGAGTTGAATATCAAGGATCCGGATCAGCGGATGCGATCCGCCACTCGGATGATAGGCAAGATGCCGACCATCGCCGCGGCTTCCTTCCGGCATTCGGTCGGCAGACCGTTCGTTTATCCGCGCATGGATTTGAGTTACTGTGAAAATTTCCTGAACATGATGTTTTCACGTTCCTCGCAGAATTACATCGATCAGGACCACTATATCGATCCTGATCTCGTCAAGGCGCTGAATCTGCTGTTCATCCTCCATGCCGATCACGAACAAAATGCCAGCACCTCCACGGTACGGCTGGCCGGCAGTACTGGCGCCAATCCCTATGCCTGTGTCGCGGCCGGTATCGCCGCATTGTGGGGGCCGGCCCACGGCGGCGCCAATGAAGCGGTTCTGAACATGCTGGCGGAAATAGGCAGCGTCGAAAACGTGCCTAAATATATCGCCAAGGCCAAGGATCACAACGATCCGTTCCGGCTGATGGGCTTCGGCCATCGGGTGTATAAAAATTTCGATCCGCGCGCGACCATCATTCGTAAGACCTGCCACGAGGTATTGAGCAAGACGCACAAAAACGATGCTTTGTTTGAGCTGGCCTTGGCTGTGGAACAGGCGGCGTTGAAAGATGATTATTTCATCGAGAAAAAACTCTATCCCAACGTAGACTTCTATTCCGGTATTATCTACAAGGCTCTGAATATTCCGGTCGACATGTTTACCGTGATGTTTGCGATTGCGCGCACCGCAGGCTGGGTGTCGCATTGGCTGGAAATGATGGAAGACCCTTCGACGCCTATCGGCAGACCTAGGCAGTTGTATGTCGGACCACCACGGCGCGATTTTTTGCCTCTCGGTAATCGTTAGTCCGTTCGGTAGGCCGACATGCAATCCAATCAAGCTATACTAAATCCATTCGCCGATAATGCCCAGCCAGAGATTGGGGTGGCTGCGGACGAACATACGCTCGTCGAGACTCAAGAAATCAACGGACCCAAGGGGCCGGAGCCCAGTCACCACAGCGATTGGAAGAGAAAATGGCGCTACTTCAATTTTTGATGGACGCCGAAACTTAAACTAAATCAAGGACAGTCATGGCAGACAACAATCGCCCCATTTCACCGCATTTGCAAGTCTACCGCTTACCAATTACTGGCTTGATGTCCATTAGCCATCGTATCGCCGGTATCCTGTTGTCTATCGGGTTGTTGCTATTCGTCTATGTACTGTTTGCCATCTCGGCCGGCGAAGGGGCGTTTGCCACCATGCAGTCCTTGGCCGGGTTTTGGTTGTTCAAGCTGGTTTACTGGGGTTTCATCTATGCCTTGTTTTTTCATCTTTGTCACGGCATCCGGCATTTGATCTGGGATGCC
>JAJRDU010000233.1 GCA_028748685.1 Methylococcaceae bacterium | reverse complement strand
TAACTGTGCAAAGCTTTCGCTCATCTCTTTACTTTCCCAAACTTGTTAAAACACAAACAAGCTTTTTCTTTTCAAAAGTTAAAAAAAGTTGCCGCTTAAGTACGGCAACCACCAATAAAGCCCTAACGGACTAAATCCACTACCACGTCAATTACCTGCTGGATGGTTAACGTCGAGGAATCGATGACATGCGCACCTTGTGGAATAATGAGCGGAGCCGTCGCTCTCTCACTGTCGCGCCGGTCGCGTTCTTCGATCTCTCGGGTAATTTGTAAAAGGTTAGCATCAATCCCCTTCTCAATCAACTGCTTATATCGTCTTAAAGCTCTTTCTTCGGCGCTGGCGGTCAGGTATACCTTAAATTGGGCGTCTGGAAACACTACGCTGCCCATATCGCGGCCGTCGGCAACCAAGCCCGGTGACTGTTGAAAGTCCTTTTGTTTTTGTAACAATACTGAGCGAACTTCGGGATAGGCGGCAATTATGGATGCCGCATTTCCTGTGGTTTCGGTCGCCAACTGCGACGTAATGTCGCAACCGTTCAGTCTAACGACCAACTCATCGCCACATTCGAATTCCAAGGCCATAGCATTAGCAACTTGGCATATTTCGGCAACATTGTCGAGATCGACGTTCGATTGTAAAACGGCAATCGCCAAGGATCGGTAAATCGAACCGCTGTCGAGGTAATTCCAATTTAAAAGCTTGGCCACCGCCCGGCTGGCGGTACCTTTGCCGGCACCGCTGGGACCGTCAATGGTTAATACTGGAACCGTCATATTAGATACTGCTCAAATTAAGGCCAAGCTGTGTAGCCAGCTGCTTGAACTCGGGGAATGATGTATTGACGTTGGCGCAATCCTTGATGGTAATCGGGCCGTTGGCGCGCAGGCCGGCAATCGAGAACGCCATCGCGATGCGATGGTCGCCATGCGAATCGACTTCGCCGCTGCCGATCTGGCTGTTCTGGATCACCATGCCGTCTTCGGTCGGTTGGGCATCGACCCCCAAAATTTGCAGACCGTCGGCCATCACCTGAATCCGGTCGGACTCCTTGACCCGCAATTCCTTGGCGCCGGTCAAGATGGTTTTGCCTTCGGCGCAAGCCGCAGCGACAAACAATACCGGAAACTCGTCGATAGCCAGCGGCACCAGATGTTCGGGAATTGCTATGCCTTTTAATTGTGCGGAACGCACCCGCAGATCGGCCACCGGTTCGCCGCCGACTTCTCTCTCGTTCAATACCTCGATGTTGGCGCCCATCAGACGCAGGATGTCGATGACGCCGGTACGGGTCGGATTGATGCCGACATGTTTCAAGGTAATATCGGAATCCGGAGCGATGCTGCCGCCGACCAGAAAGAAGGCCGCCGATGAAATATCGCTGGGCACGTCGATTTCCGTCGCGGTCAATTTGCCTTGATTGTTGATTTTGGCGGTGCTGCCTTCGCGAACCACCGGATAACCGAAGCCGCTCAACATCCGCTCGGTGTGATCGCGAGTTGGCGCGGGTTCGGTGACGCTGGTTTCACCTTCCGCATACATGCCCGCCAACAACAGGCAGGACTTGACCTGGGCGCTGGCAATCGGCATGTCGTAATGTATGCCTTTCAACTTGCCGGCCTTGCCCTTGATGTGCAGCGGCGCGGTACCGTTTTCCTGGGTTTCGATCTCGGCGCCCATTTGCGCCAACGGTGCGGTAACCCGTTTCATAGGCCGCGACTCCAGAGACTTATCACCGGTCAATACGCAATCGAACGGTTGGCCGGCCAACAGACCGCTCAACAAGCGCATCGAAGTACCGGAGTTACCCAGATACAGTGGTTTTTGCGGTGCTTTCAAGCCATGCTTGCCGACACCGTGAATGGTCACTTCGCCATTCACCGGCCCTTCGATTTCCACGCCCATCGCCCGGAAAGCTTCCAGCGTCGACATCGCATCTTCGGCATTCAAAAAGCCTCTGACATGGGTGACGCCTTCGGCCAACGATCCAAGCATGATGGAACGATGCGACATGGATTTATCGCCCGGAACGCGGATTTCACCGCGCAAACTGCCGCCGGGTTGCACTTTAAAGGTAATGGACTGTGACATATTGATCTTCTTGTTAAGCTTCTAAGGTATCGAGAAAACGCTGCCGGGCATTTCTGGCATACGTAAAGGTTTCAAATAGCTGCTCGCCCTGATCATCGACCAGCATCTGTTCTATTTTGCTCAACTCAGCCTGAAACTGCTGAATCAATGGAATAATTTCCTGTTTATTGGCCAGACAAATGTCCTGCCACATGGTCGGATCACTAGAGGCGATGCGGCTGAAATCCTTGAAACCGCCGGCGGCGTATTTGAATATCTCGCGCTGTTCGTCCTTACGCCCCAGCAGCCCCACCAAGGCGAACGCCAGGATGTGAGGTAAATGACTGGTCGCCGCCAGCACGGTATCGTGATGTTCCACCGACATCACGGAGACAGTGGAGCCTATCCGTTCCCAAAAATGGCTGATTTTTTCCAAGGCCTGTTTATCAGTGCTTTCCAATGGCGTAAGAATCAGCCGCCGGTTGACAAACAAATCGGCGGTCGAGGCCTCCACGCCGCTACGTTCGGCGCCGGCAATGGGATGAGCTGGTACGAAGTTAGCCGGCACCGAGCCGAATACGGCTTGCACGGCATCGATCACGCTGCCCTTGGTGCTGCCTGCGTCGCTGTATATCGCGTTCTGATTCCAGTACGGCTTGATCTGCTCGAAAATGGCCCGCATGCTGCCGACCGGGGTCGCAACGATCACGCAATCGGCATGCTCCAGCGCGGCGCCTATTTCGGTGTAAAAATCATCGATCACGCCCAATTGCCGAGCCAACTGCATGTTGGGCAGGTTTTTTTCTCGTCCATAAGCGACGACTTCCTTGCACAAACCCTGCTGGCGCGCGGCTCGGGCGATGGAACCACCGATCAGGCCTACGCCAATGATGCAGAGGCGGTTAAACACCACTCAGTACCTCGCGCAAGGCATTAATGAAAATTTGGTTTTCACGTTCCGTGCCTATACTGATCCGCAAGTGGTCTGGCATTTCGTAATTGGCAACAGGACGGACGATCACGCCCTTGCGCAACAAGGCTTCGTAGACCGGCAAACCCGGCTGTTGCATATCGACCGAAACGAAGTTACCCGAAGAAGGTATCCATTCCAGGCCCAACTCCTTGAATGCATCGGTGAGTTGCGCCATGCCGGCATTGTTGATAGCCACGGTTTGATCGTGATAATCGAAATCTGTCAACGCGGCTTCCGCCGCCGCCAGTGCCAGCATATTGCAGTTGAAGGGCTGGCGAACCCGGTTCAGCAGATCGGCCACATCGACCGAGGAAATGCCGTAACCCACGCGTAATCCGGCCAAACCGTAAGCCTTGGAAAAGGTGCGGGCGATGATCAGATTAGGATAGCGAGTCGGCCAATCCAGGGATTCCGTTCTAACGGCAGGTTCGACAAACTCGTAATAAGCCTCATCCAGCACGCACAGCACATGAGCAGGCAATGAAGCAATGAAACTTTCCAATTCGTCCCTAGCCAACAGTGTACCGGTAGGATTGTTGGGATTGGCGATGAACACCAACCGAGTCTTGTCGGTAATCGCCGCCCGCATTGCATCCAGGTCGTGACCATAATGCTTGCCAGGTACCTTTTTCGCCTTGGCGCCGACCGCCTGAGTTAGTATCGGATACAGCGCGAAGGCATGTTGGGAGAACACCACTTCCAGTTCTGGCGTGACGAAGGTGCGCGCCACCAATTCCAGAATTTCGCTGGAACCATTGCCCAGCGTAATCTGCTCCGGCTTTACGTGCAATTTGGACGACAAGGCGGCCTTCAGCGCGAAGCCGCTGCCGTCGGGATAACGGGCCAATTCCGGCAATGTCGCCTGAATCGCGGCGGCGACCTTGGCGCCGGTTCCCAAGGGATTTTCATTGGAGGCCAGTTTGACGATTTCGGTCAAGCCCAGCTCGCGCTGTAGTTCGTCCGCCGGTTTACCCGGCACATAAGGCATCAGCGTTTGAACGCCGGCGATCGCAAGTTCTAAAAATTTGTTCATCGATATTTGAGTTAAATAACGGCTTTTGGATAAGAGCCGAGGATTTTCAGCATTTTGACATTTCGTTTGAGTGTTTCCAGCGCCTTGCCAACATCGGAATCGTCGCGATGACCGTCGATGTCGATAAAAAACACGTAGTCCCACAAGCCTTGCCGCGACGGCCGGGATTCGATATGCGTCATGCTGATGCCATATTCCGCAAAGGAGCCAAGAATCTTGTGCAGCGCGCCTGGTTGATTACCGGTGGATACCAGGATGGAGGTTTTGTCGGCGCCGGTGGAAACCGGTTGCTGCCGCCCAATCACGATGAATCGGGTGGTGTTATTGGCTTCATCCTCGATATTTTTCTCGATAATGTTCAGCTCATACAACTCAGCGGCCGTCAGGCCGGCAATCGCCGCCTTGCCGTGATCCAGCGACGCCAGACGCGCGGCCTCCGCATTGCTGCTGACGGCGGTACAAGGCACGCCGGGCAGATAGGTATTCAACCATTGCCTGCACTGGGCCAGCGACTGCTGATGAGAATATACTTCGCTGATCCCATGCAGAGTGTCCATCTTGCCGAGCAAATTCTGATGGACGCGAATTTCGACTTCGCCGCAAATTTCCAGCGGTGAATCCATGAAGCGATCCAGAGTGTGAGCAATCACGCCTTCGGTGGAATTTTCGACCGGCACCACCCCGAACTGGCAATGCCCGGTTTCAACCGACTGAAAGATTTCATGGATGGTCGCCACCGGAATATCCTTTACCGCGTGGCCGAAATGCTTGAAGGTCGCCTGCTGGGTAAAGGTGCCTTGCGGACCCAGGAAGGCCACTTCCAGCGGTTTTTCAAGGGCTAGACAGGCCGACATTACTTCCCGGAACAGATGTACGGCGGTATCGTCGCCCAAGGGTCCAGGATTCAATTCCTTGATGCGGCGCAAGACTTGCGCTTCGCGGTCCGGACGGTAAAAACTGCCGGTTTCGCCTTCGGCTTGCTTAGTTCTGGCGACTTCGATGGCGCATTGGGCGCGCTGATTGATCAGCTGCAAAATTTGCCTATCGATGCCGTCGATGGTTTCGCGCAGTTCCGACAGAGGGATGATCGCCGTCATGATGATGCTTAATGGTTACGTTCAAACTCGGCCATGAAGTCGAT
This sequence comes from Methylococcaceae bacterium, assembly GCA_028748685.1. Classification (GTDB taxonomy): domain Bacteria; phylum Pseudomonadota; class Gammaproteobacteria; order Methylococcales; family Methylomonadaceae; genus Methylomonas. The sequence goes on along the minus strand of JAJRDU010000233.1, from coordinate 1,340 downwards.
CAAGGCATCGACGCCGGCTTCCGGCATGGCATTGTAAATACTGGCGCGCATGCCGCCTACCGAACGGTGGCCCGGGAGCGAACCCAAGCCGTTTTTCTCGGCCAACGCCAAAAATTCCTTGTCCAGAGCTGCATCGGCCAACACGAACGGAACGTTCATCCTGGAACGGTATGCCTTGACGACCGGATTGCTATACAAGCTGGAGTTATCGATGGCTTGATACAGCGTGCCGGCTTTATGAATATTGCGCTGTTCGATCGCCGCGACGCCGCCCTGCTGTTTCAGCCATTGCAAAACCAGGCCCAGCAGATACCAATTATAGGTCGCCGGCGTGTTCAGCATGGAATCGCTTTTCGCCTGGGTTTCGTAATTGAACACCGATGGCACGGTTTTCGGCGCCAAACCGATCAGATCTTCGCGAACGATGACCACCGTCACACCCGATGGCCCCATGTTTTTCTGGGTGCCGGCGTAAATAATTCCGTATCGGCTGACGTCGACCGGTCGCGACAGAATATTCGAAGACATGTCGCAAACCAAGGGTAGATCGCCTACATCCGGTATATCGGAAAACTCCACGCCGTGTATGGTTTCGTTGGCGGTGTAATGCAGATAAGCCGCATCTCGATCAACTGACCATTCACTAACCTCGGGAATCGTCGTAAACTTGCTGGCCTCCGAACTGGCGGCAATTTGTACTTCGCAGTATTTTCCGGCTTCCTTGATGGCGCCGGTCGACCAGGCGCCGGTATTGACGTAACAGGCCTTGGCCTTGCCATTGAGTATATTCTGCGGAATCAACGCAAATTGCGCGGTGGCGCCGCCTTGCAGAAACAAGACTTTGTAGTTTGAAGGAATCGCCAACAACTCAATCAGATCGTTTTTCATGGTTTCGGCGATCGCCATGAAATGCTTGCCGCGGTGGCTCATTTCCATCACAGACATGCCGCTGCCCTGCCAGTCCAGCATTTCCTGCTGGGCCTTGAGCAGCACTTCTTCGGGCAGCATGGACGGCCCAGCGCTGAAATTAAAGATTCTGGCCATTATTCCTCTTCTCCGCCGGCATCGGCGCTGTCAATTTCCACATCATTTTCGTCGAGTTCGCCCTCGGCGTCGTCTTCGTCACCCAGGCCATCGATTCTATCGACGCCGACCACTCGTTCGCCTTTATCCAGGCGTATCACCGTGACGCCTTGGGTGTTTCTACCCACTACGGAAATTTCCCGCACGCGGGTTCTAACCAATATACCGCCGTCGGTGATCAACATGATCTCGTCGGTATCATTGACCAGTACCGCCCCCACCACCGCGCCGTTGCGCTCGGAGGTTTGGATGGCGAT
>JAJRDU010000232.1 GCA_028748685.1 Methylococcaceae bacterium | reverse complement strand
GCCGGCCGAAAAGTGGCCGCCGGAAATGCTGACGGTATGGGTCAAATACGAACGCAACTCGTCGGCCAGGGCCTTGAGCCGCTCTTTCGGCAGGGCCCGGACGTCGGCGGGGCTGTGGATGGTGTTCAGCAAGGGGTAACTGGACAGAGTCATGTATTAAAAAATTCCTTTACAGTGTATTGCCGCGGGAGTCGGTCTATATCCGGCATCAGCCTTCTCCCAAGGAAGAAGGCCTGAAATATCTAAATCGCGTGGATGATGCGGCGCCTAATGGCTGCGTTCGATGATGTACAGCGACAAGTCGCGCAACAAATCCGCTTCCTTGCCGAACCCTGCCAGGCTTTCGACCGCTTGCTCATGCAATTCCTGGGCTTTCTCCTTGGCGCCAGCCATGCCCAGCAGCGCGGGATAGGTGGGCTTGTCGTTATCGACATCCTTGCCCTGAGTCTTGCCCAGTGTGGCCGTGTCGCTTTCCACGTCCAGGATGTCGTCCTTGACTTGGAAGGACAAACCTATGCATTTGGCGTAATGATCCAGCTTCTTGGCGACATCGGCATCAAGATCGGGTTTGGAGAGCGCGGCCAGATTGACGCTGGCGCGAATCAGGGCGCCGGTCTTGTGGATGTGCATGTTTTCCAATTCCGGCAAGGTCAATTTTCGACCGACCGAACCCAAGTCGATGGCTTGGCCACCGACCATGCCTTGCGAGCCGCTGGCTCTGGTTAACGCCGCAATCATTTTGACTCGGGCTTCCGCGCCCGCTTGGATGGCTGGGTCGTTGGCCAATACGTCGAAAGCCAGGGCTTGCAGCGCATCGCCGGCCAGAATGGCCGTGGCATCGTCGAATGCCTTGTGGCAAGTCGGTTTCCCGCGGCGCAGATCATCGTTATCCATGGCCGGCAAGTCGTCGTGAATCAACGAATAAACATGGATAAATTCCACCGCGCAAGCTTGCGCGTCCAACGCGTCTTCACTCAAGCCCAAAGCCTGGCCGGTCGCGTAAGTCAGCAGCGGCCGGGTGCGTTTGCCGCCGTCCAGCACGGAGTAACGCATGGCTCTATGCAGGGTTTGCGGCAGAATGTCCTCGCCTGGCAAGCGGGCGTCCAGTGCGCGCTCGACACGGTTTTGGCAGGCGGTAAGATAGGCTTTTAGGTTACTCATCGTTAAAGGGCTCCAGGGTTTGTTGGCCGTTTTTTTCTAATAGGATTTGCACTTTTTGCTCGGCTTCCTGCAAGGCCTGTTGGCAGGTGCGGGTTAATTTAATGCCGCGTTCGAAGGCTTTTAAGGACTCTTCCAGGGAAATGTCGCCTTGCTCCATTTGCTCGACAAGTTTCTCAAGTTCTTCCATGGCGTCCTCGAACAGGGACGCGCTTTTTTTTCTGGACATAAAGGGGCGTGGTACTGAAAAAATGACCGAGCATTATAGTATGAAATGATGCCCTGTCATAAGTAGGGACGAATTCGCTACGCGCTCTTACGGGTCAGTCGCCCCTTTATGGATTGGCTAGGCTTTCGATAGATTTAGCGTGACGCGATTCGCGAAATCCCCACCGCCTCGCGCAAGGTCTGAATGAAGGGCGCGCTGATGGCCCGGGCTTTTTCGGCGCCTTCCTGCAATTGCTGCTCGATATGCTCCGGCGCTTCCAGCAAGGCTTCGTAGCGTTCGCGGGCCGGGGCGATCTCGTCGTTGATCTTTTCGAACAGGACCTGCTTCATCTCGCCCCAGCCTATGCCTTCGGCGTAACGGGCACGGATCGCGTCCACTTCGTGGTGGTTGGCGAAAGCCTGATAAATGCCGAACAACGTGCAGCCTTCCGTATCCTTGGGTTCGCCGGGTTCCAGCGAGTTGGTCTTGATCTTGTTGATCAGTTTGCGCAGCTTCTTCTCGGGTTCGAACAAGGGAATGGTGTTGTTGTAACTCTTGCTCATCTTCCGGCCATCCAGTCCCAGCAAGGTGGCGGCATTGTCGTCCAGTACCGCTTCCGGCAGCACGAAATGTTCGCCGTAGATATGGTTGAAGCGGCTGGCGATGTCGCGGGCCATTTCGATATGCTGAATCTGATCCTTGCCGACCGGCACCTTGTTGGCGTTGAACATCAAAATGTCCGCCGCCATCAGGATCGGATAGCTGAACAAACCCATGGTGATGCCTTTGTCGGGATCGTTGCCTTCGGCTTCCTCGTTCTCGGCGACGGCAGCCTTGTAGGCGTGAGCTCTGTTCATCAGGCCCTTGGCTGTCACGCAAGTTAGCATCCAGGTCAGTTCCAGTATCTCCGGCACATCCGATTGGCGGTAGAACACCGCGTTGGAGGTGTCCAGGCCCAGTGCCAGCCAGGTGGCGGCGATCTCCAGGCTGGATTGCTTGACCCGCGCCGGTTCGCTGCATTTGATCAGGGCGTGGTAATCGGCCAGAAAATAAAACGGCCTGACGTTTTCGTCCTTGCTGGCCTTGATCGCCGGCCGAATCGCCCCCGCATAGTTACCCAAATGCGGCGTGCCGGTGGTGGTGATGCCGGTGAGAACGATAGATTTGCTCATGCTGGTACCCGATGTGCTTTAGATGACGGCTAAAAAAGCCGCTATTCTACCGTAGCAGGGATTTGTTACGGAAAAGCTTATTTGATGATGCTTACTTCGATTTCTCGGGCGACGTAGTCGCTGCCGCCGTAATCGCCGTATTGGCTGAGCGCCTTGATGCGGTAAAAGTTTAGGTTTTTGTCCCCTTCGGAATAGGCTTGGGGGTCGCAGCTCAATTTAACCGTAAACCCGGTCAGGCCTGCGAAACTCATCGCGGTTTGCGCACTGACGTCCGTGCAATTACCACCGTTATTGATGCGGGCTATCGCCCATTCGATTCCGGCCCGCGCCGCTTGATAGGCTCTCGCGCCTTGCAAGGCATAAACCGAAGTGCCGAACTGCACGCCGCTCAATCTCACCATATAGCCGCCGAGCAGGCCCAACACCACCAGCACGAAGATCGCCATGACGATGGAAAATCCGCGTTGCCTTTTCATGGCGCGTTATCCACATGAACCTGATGGATCAATCTGGCCGATTCGCCGGCGTTATCGGTCAGCGTGATTTGCAGCGTGACCAAGCCCGAGCGGGTGGACGTCGCCGAGCTATAGGCAAAACTGCAAGCGAGATTGTTTTTGGCGATGTTGTTGGCCAAGAGTTGTCCCGTTACCCCGGTGGGCGGATCGGCCTGGACGGCGGTGATACCGTAGCCGGTGTAACGCAGCAAAGTCCCCGCCACAAGGTCACAGCGATAGGTAATCGGCGTATCGACGATAAAAAAACGCTGTAGCGGCGAACGTAGCGGAAACTTTTTAGGGCTCGCCAGGATGATAGCCGTGGCAGTCGAGGTGGCTTTCAAGCTGGCTCGGTTGTCGCCGGCATAGGCGTCGGCCAAACTTTCGCCCAGGTTGTAGATCACCAGCTCACCAGCAGTGGGTGCGGCGCTCAGGCTTCCAATCACATCGAAACTGCCGTCGGAGGCGGTAAAGTCCAATACGTCTCCGCTTCCGTCGGCGGCGAGTTGGGCCCGGTAGCGGCCGCCGTCGCTGGTATGCAGCAGTTCCATAACCTTGCCGCCGCCGGTGATGCGTATGCTGTTGGGCAAGGCCCGGCGAATATCGCGCTGCATCAGCCTCAGCGAGGTTTCGGCGCTGTCGACCAAGGTCGTGCGGCGTTGCAGATCCAGATAGCTTCTGACCGGCAGCGAGATGATGTCGGTGGTCATCGCCGCCAGGATGCCGACGATCACCATCACGGTGATCAGCTCGATCAGCGTAAAACCCTGTTCGCGGCGCATCAATAATTGGCCTTGTAGCCGACCAGCGTCAGGCCGCCGACGCCGGGGCCCGTGACGGTGACGGCAACTTGTTTGGCGTCGACGCCGCCGGTCAAGACCTGAGCCGAAACCGCCACCGTCACCGTGTATTGCGATAAACCGTCTATGGCGTTGCCTAGCCGGTCGTGAGCGCCGGTGTCGTTCAGGCCGTTATAATCGTCGGCGTCGTCGAAATCGGCGCGGACGCCGGTGGCCGTGCCGCTGTAATTCTGCGGCAGGATCTCTTCCAGATAGGATTCGGCGATGGCTATTGCCTGATGCTGTACCACCGGATCGGCGCTATGGCTGACGGTGAGGTTGATCACCGACAGCACCCCAACCAGCGCGATGCTGATGATCACGATGGTCAGCACCAGCTCCACCAGCGTCACGCCGGCTTGTTTCGGCGGGTGCTTAGGGCGTGCTGTCATACACCAAGCCCGTGTCCTTGACGATGGTGATTTTATGATCGCCGACCGCGATGTCTAGGCCGTCCGAGGCTGTACCCTTGGCCGTGAAATACACGGTTGCAGTGGTCAAGGCGATGCCGGATTGGCTTCCCCGGTAGCTGGCTTCGCCGGAACCGGGGCGTATCACGGCCTGGGTAAAATCGCCGGCCGTTGTCGACGTACACTGGCTGCGATCCGTGGCGCCTGGGCGTTTCAGCTCGAACTGGTTGGCGGCGATCGCCACCTGCACGTTGCAGCCGGTCGCCACCGCCAGCTTTTGCGCGTAGCGGATCGCGGCCAGGGTGTCGTCGAAAAAAGTGCGTTGCTGGTAGGCCGAAAGGTCGAAAAACCTAGGCAAGGCCGTGGCGGAAAGGATGCCCAGGATGACGATGGTCATGATCAGTTCGACCAGCGTAAAAGCGGTTTGAGAATAACAGCGATTAAACAAACCTGGGACTCATGATATGACCAAAATCTAGCATACGAGCTGCCTATTTTTATAAACAGCTCGTTACTAATTGCGAGAGTTTTTCCTAATTGCCAGCTGCTATACCAGTGAATGATGCGCTCTTGGTATTACCAGTGAAAGTACAGGTAAAATTGGTGCCATTAGTTGTTACTGGCGTGCCATCAGCGTCCAGAGAATAGCCCGAAGGGAAGGCTCCTTCCTGAAGTAAATTTTTAATATCGCTGCAGACGGTGACCTTAACGCACTTACCTTCTAAAGGCTTATTATTGTTCACCAAACAACCTGAGTAATTGATAGACATTGCAGAATTTGCAGCTCCTGCGACGCCCGCAATGGCTGCGCTTTTAGCATCGTCGGTAACATTGACAAACTTCGGCAAGGCCGTCGCCGCCAATATGCCTAAAATTACAATCACCATGATCAACTCGATCAATGTGAAACCATGCTGTGGGTTGTGCTTCATTTTCTTCACCTTCTAATAATTATTAAGTAGCTACGAGACTACCGGTTTTGTAAGGAGGATTGTAGTCTATACTCCGTTTCAGGCCAATTAAACCTCTATTCGAAGCGCGGCTCCGCCTCATTACCCGCTCTCTTTCCGACAAAATCCACATGAGCATACGAAAATTCATTTTCTGCGACATCTGCAATCCGCAAGGCTTGAGATCCATCGAATTTCGCCGTTCGCCTCGCGGCGACGAACGCACCGGCCGGCGCATCAGTGACGGCAGGTCCTGGTTTGAAGGCGAGTTGAACATGGCTATTAAGGCCGGTTGGGTGTCTACCAGCGATGGGATGCATATTTGTCCCTTCTGCCAGACTCTACGCCCAGCCTCGAACCGATGACGGAATAGGAAGTGGGAAGTGGGGAGTAGGAAGTGGGGAGTTGTTTTGACTTCCCACTTCCTACTCCCCACTTACTACTATCCCCTCTACCTCCCAAGCAATCGCCCGTAAATTTTATAATGTCCAGCCTCATGCGTTCATGAAACATCGAAAAGGATACTCACCGTGATTTCCCGGCGTTCATTTAAGCCGTGGCTCATTACCCTGTTTACCCTTGCGGCGCTGCTGTCCGTAGGTTCGCTCCAGGCGGCGAATTACGTCTTTCCGGGCAACCTGCCTGCTGGCTGTAGTGGCAGCGGCGGCACTTATAGCTGCGGTTCGTTGACGCTCGCCTGGGGCGATACGATTACTATCGCTTCGCCGCTGCCCGCCAGCATCACCGTCAACGGCGACCTGCTTACCAATAACAACCAGATCAATGCCGGTGGTTTGGCGGCCAACCTGACGCTGGAGGTCACCGGCACGCTGAGTGGCGGATTTTTCACGACTATCAACGCCAACGTCACGGCCGGTTCCGTTAGCGATACCAACGATTCGGTGACCTACGGCGGCTCGCTGACCACCACGATGGGTGCTATTAGCTTGAGATCCGGCAGCTCTGTGGCCGGAAGCATCACCACGACCAGCGGCAATATCAGCCTCGGCGGCAGCACCTCGGTTGCGGGCAACATCGGCAGCAACAGCGGTAACGTCACCCTCGCCGGCTATAACGTGATCGGCGGCGGCATCACCAGCAACGGCGGCGCCGTCAGCGCCGGCGGAGGCGTCAGAATAAACGGTAACGTCACGGCCGGCTCCATCAGCGACAGTTTTGCCGGTTCCGTTACCTACGGCGGTTCTCTGACCGCCACGACCGGCATCATAGACTTGAAATGGGGCAGCACGGTGGCCGGCTCCATCGGCAGCAGCGGCGCCATCACTTTAGCCGGCAGCAACACGGTCGGCGGCAATATCTCCAGCACCGGCGGCGCCATCACCACGGGCTTTAACGTCCTGGTCAATGGCGGCGGGGTCACAACCGGCGGGGCGATCACGCTAGGCCAGAGCAACGTGATCGCGGGCAGCGCCACCAGCACCAGCGGCAATATCAATTTCGGCTCGGGCGTCCAGTTAAACGGTAACGTTTCAACCGATGGCACCATTACTATAGGCCAGTCGGATGTGGTCACCGGCAGTCTCGCCAGCAACCTTGGCGCCGTCTACGTCGGATACGCCGCTCAGATCAATGGCAACATCGCCACCGGCGGAGCGATCACCTTGGTGCAGAGCT
>JAJRDU010000231.1 GCA_028748685.1 Methylococcaceae bacterium | reverse complement strand
CGAGATCAGCGCGATTTTCATGTTTGTCCTTTAAACAGATTTAACCAATAGCGTTCCGCACGCAAGGCAACGGGTTTGATGTCGCCCAAGCGGATTCCTCACTCCGCTTGATGGCGTTCGTATACGGCCCATGGCTTGCGTGTCGGCAATAGTACCAGCGGCTGCAACTGTCCGAGTTTTCTGGCATAGGCGTATTGCGGATTGGCTTTCAGCTTGGTTTCGATAGACTCAACCTGCATCATCGACTGCTCCTGATCCACAACCAGAACATAACCGTCGCCTGCCGCATTCGGCACCAACATTCTAAAACCAACAACGTCATCCAGGCAGATAGCGACGAAGCTATCGGTCAGTTTTTCCCCGACCAAATCGCTGACTAAGCCCTGTCTGCCGACGAAATGCAAGATGGCCCGGTCGGCATGATTACGCCCGGAAAATCTGACAATATCGCCGGTGCAATAGCGGTATAGGCCGCTAGCCGTAGTCGCCACCACTTCATACTCCCGACCGCGCTCCAATTCGCTTGCCAAAAGTAGCTTATCGCCGCTGCGAAATTCAAAAAATCCACTATCGGTCAGCACCGGTTGCCCTGAACTATCCGGGATGGTGACGACGGTTTCCGTCGACATCAAGCCTTTGGGTTCGATCAGGGCATGAGGGAAAAGGCGCTGTATGGCATCGGCAAATTCCGCCCAAGCACCGCCTGTCCAGCAACTGATGACTTTTAAGCGAGGCCAGTGTTGCTCTGTTGCCTCGCCGTCAAACAGCTTCAGCAAAAAAGTCGGGCTCCATGCTGAAATCAGTTCAAGATCTCTGGCCTGTTTGAGGTAATGAAGCGTCTGTACTCGCCACTCTTCATGATCAACCAGTTCCCCCACGCCGGGCGGTACGGCGCAGACTTGCGCAAAAACCGCAGCGGCGGTTTCGCCCACATAGGCCATGTCGGACAGGCCAACCGGGATTCCGGCGAGATTTTCCGGCTCGCGACACGCCGGACTGAGCGAAAAATACGCGCTGCCGCTAATTCCATGGCGAGCGACGACATCGGCCAGCCACGGCAACAAAGCCCGGCGAAAGTCGGCCAACCCATAAGCCGTATAAGGAATCAACTTGCAGCCGCCGGAGCTGCCGCCCGTCTTCTCGAATGCAACCGGCCTGCCGCTAAACAGCAGGGATTGTTCTCCGGCTGCAATGCGCTCAATCCAGGGCTTTAACTGCTCGTATTCGGTTAACGGCAGTTGCGCGCGAAAGGCTGTTTGGCTGACGGGACTGCCCCATTGCTGCAAGTAAGCACACTCGGCATTGCGTTGCAGCAGGGGTTCCAGCCAGGAACTTGCTTGCGCTTCCGGCAAGCAAGCCGCCAATTTACGCCAGGCGGCGGCTCGCATCGGCTGGCTTTCTGAACAGCCGTTTGGTTAAGGGTTTCATGTTGTGTTCTTCCATTTCGCAGATGCAAACCAGCTCATGCCCGCGGACGTAACCCGGATTGCGCTGCAGAAAAAACGCGACGGCTTCCTTGCTCATGTCTTCGGGAGATGGCGAGGCAATCTCCGGTTTGAGATGGCCGCGCGATCGCGCAAACGCCACCACGCCGCTTGCTGGATTGTAGTCCGCGCCGAATTTCTCGCCGGCCAACATATCGGCCAGCGGTTTCAAATCATCCCGGTTTTCCGACCAGTGCGGAAAAAAGCTTTTGCCGAATACCGGCATATAGCGGAACGTTCGGCGACCTTTCACCAGTAGAAACCAATAGAAAGGCTGGTCGGGATATTCGCGTTTAATTTCGCCCATACGTCCGATCCAGGCGAAGGCCAGTGCTTGTTGTCCCCAGTGTTCCCGGTCGATGATGGTATCACCGGAATATAGCACACGAATATCTTGGCCGTTCCATATCCGCTCATAGACCTTGTAGGTTGTAAACCCGACCAATTGATTTTCAACGTGAACAAGCAGTGCCTCGTCCTTATTCGCCAGATCGAGCTTGAAGATACCTTCGTCGCTTCCGTCGTAATTCGCCAAATATAGGTCGGCCATTTGCCGTCGCAAAGCATCGTCGATATTGGCGGTTTGTTCAAAGGAGGTGATGTAGTTCATTTTGGAATCCAGTAAAAATCAATAGGTTGCTCCAGTTCAGACTAGGAGGCTGTCCGAGAATACAGCGTTTGTGTAAGGAATGGTCAACAAAACCTGGACAATTACCTAGGAGCCTGTCGGACTTAAATTTTCAGTGATTTTATCATCGCCATACTTAGTCAAAGCGGCTTTCAGTGTGCCCGTCGAATCGGTTTGCCATGTGTTCGACAGGGTTTGGATGCTCATTCGGCCTCAGCCAATCGGGCATTGCATCCTCAGGCGGCGTTCCGGCATTAGAAGGCCATTACCAGGGAATGCATCCGCTTCAGGTTGAACGCCATCGCGACCAGTTTCCATTCGCCCGCCACCGCATCTAAACCGCGTAGTAAGAACTGGCGAAATCCCATGGCCTGCTTGATGTTCCCGAACACGGGTTCCACTGTGCATTTGCGTTTGGCATAGCGGGCCTTGCCTTCGCGGGTTTTCAGATACCAGGCCATTTTGACTACCGGGTCGTCGCTGTCCGGTTCCGCAGCATCCGGGGCCAGGCGTTCCGCCAGCGGTGCATGATGGCTGTCCCGGCCCATCGCGATTAAGGGTTCGATGTTCTGTTCGCCGCAGGCTCGAACATTGACGGCGCTGAAGTAGCCGGTGTCGGCCAGCAGGGCGTTGGCTTGACCCAAGGTCTCGGGTAGCTTCTCGAGTTCGGCCAACATCGGTTCGACTTGCTGTTTATCGTTGGTTTGCTGGCTGACATGGGTGCCAACGATCAGCATCGTCTCCACGTCAACGGCGGCTTGGCTGTTGTAGCCCTGCACGAAGCCGTCGTGGCTGGGCATGATGCGGGATTCTTCGTCGGTCAGGTTGATTTGGTCGTCGGCCTTCGGCCCGGCTTCCGGCGCTTTGGGTTCCGGACCTCGCGGCTTTTTACCAGCTTGCCGTTGGGCAGCGCGGCGGTCCAGCTTGTCTTGGTAATCTTTCTGGGCTTGTTCGTCGCGCGGCTTAACCCGCTCGGCAATCTTGGCTTTCGCTTCGGCCAGTGCTTGCAGTCGCTGTTCCCGTCGTGCCAACTCATCCGGCAAGTCGAGGTCATCCCGCGCGTCCGCCGCATCGGTTTCTGCCGCGTGCTGCAGCAGTGCCTGAACTTCGTCCCGCAACTGCACTTCGAGCTTTTCGATGTGGCCATGGGATAAGGCTTTATGCTTGGAGGCATTGGCCTTGATCTTGGTGCCATCCAGCGAAATCTGACCTAACTTGACCAGTTTCA
>JAJRDU010000230.1 GCA_028748685.1 Methylococcaceae bacterium | reverse complement strand
TGATTGATTTCAAAACTCGAATTAGATACATCAATTTCGGCGATTTTTTTACAGTTTTCAGTGTTATAAAAAATCAGAAAGTCATTTGAGCCGCTGTATTCTTGCGTGACGATCACGCTATCGTTATTGCTGATAAATACCGATTTTCTAACCCATATTCCGCCATCAATAGAACAGCTTGTTTTTAACTTTTGATTTTTAATTGTCAGTGGCGGTTCGGGAAAAACCTCAACGATTCCTTCGGTTTTTTCATTTTTGAACTGCAATTCGATAAGATTGGATTTTCCAATGAAAATATCGTTTTGTCCGGGCGCAATTGGATTAATTGCTAAAGCATTAAGAGTACAAGTTTCTGCATTCGCAATCGATAAAGATAGGATTGAAAATACGATGGCTATAGTTTGCCGTAATTGAAACATATGATTTCCTAATGTTGGTGAAAGAATTGTGAATATAAGACTGAATGCCAAATATCCAGTAAACAATGCCAGGAACTGGCCGATCTTCGGAATTAAATTGCTGCCCGCCGCATAAAATACCGAGCCAATATAACAAAATTCTTTGAGAGCTTATTCTTACAATTCATCACGAGTTGCCTGAAGGTTCCTATGCGCTGTATGGGAATGCAGAGCTTGGCCGCGCTGCGGCATAAATTCACCGCGGCGCGGAAGTCTGGGTTCCCACGCGGCGCGTGGGAACCAGAGTAAAAAATCTGGGTTGACCTGAGTTACCTCCATGCACTCATAAAACCTCCCGCCAGCGCCAGGATTGCCGCAGGGATGAGAACCTTCCAGCGCATAGTAACGCGTCGAGCGTACTGCAGCGTGGCAATGCTGGTACCCCAAACCGACGCGCACTTGTTGATGCCGAATAGGGTTGCAGGCGGTGGCGACGGAAAAGTGGCGAACAGCGCAGGCACCAGAATCAATCCGCCGCCACCGACAATCGAATCGATCAATCCGGCAAAAAGCGAGGCAACGGAAACGATGAGGATTTCCATATGGGTTCGGTCCGATCTTGTCCTTAAAATGGGTCTACGATAGCATGGAATGGTTTAATGAAACTGGACGCTTCCGAAGGCACGCCTCGAACCGATGCAGGATGCCGACGTCAGGAAGTGCAACAGTCGAAAACGATGCGCTTCACCTTGGTCGGCTAAGCTTGCGGGCGGCGGCGCTTTAATAACACAATGGGTGGTTCGGGAGAAGCATGAACGTGGAATTAAATGCTGAATAACGGCTTAGATGGAGCGATCCGCGCTGCCATTTCCTTAATAAAATCGCTAGCCTTGCGACGAATCCCGCCTCCCAACACGGAGGTCGACAACATGCTCGCCGAGCGGGTAAAGCTACTCTATAGCAACCTACCCGCGTCGCTTTCAATCAGCGTTTTACTTGCTTTGATCCTGCTCTGCGTTCAAGCGCAGGTGATTAGCCCGGAACGACTGTTAGACTGGTCAGCTGCTATAGCGTCAGTTTTAGGTGTTCGGGCTATGCTGTTTATCGCCTGGAAGCGGCATGCTCGTATAATCGGTCTTAGCGACTCTCGTCGTTGGCTATATCGATTCCGCATTGGCGTTTTTTTCACAGGTATCGTATGGGGGATTGGCGGCATATTGCTCGCACCGCCCGGAGAGCCCGAGCTTAAAATGTATACTTTGCTCGCACTCGCCGGCTTGAGCGCGGGCGCCGCAACCACATTGGCCATCGACCGCATTTCGGTCATCGGCTTCTTGTGTTTGGTGCTGATGCCGCAAATCGTTGTTCTTGGGATCGAAGGGCGTGCTCTGTCCTTAGGCATTAGCGCAATGATCGCCCTGTTTCTATTATTCCTGATAGCCAGCGCGCACCAAGTGAGCCTGCAGTTGGAGGAGAATTTCCATTTACGCCTTAAGGCTACCGAAAATGAATCGCGCTTGCGCCAAATGTTGGAAATCAGCCCTATCGCCACGCGTATTACGGATGCCGCCAGCAATCAGGTGGTTTTTGCCAACAGCAGTTATGTTGAGCTAATCGGTTCCACGCCTGAGCAAGTCATCGGTATCGATCCCACCGGTTATTATGCTTATCCTGAAATATACGCCGAAGTTCAAAAACAAATCAGTAACGGCGAAAATGTCACCAACCAGATGGTCGAGATCCATTCGTTCGGCGAGCAAGCTTGGACCAAATGGGTGCTGGCCTCGTATTTTCCGATTGAATACCAGAACAAAGCGGCGATTCTGGGCTGGTTTTACGACATTACCGATCGCAAGATCAAGGAAGATCATGTCGAGCACATGGCTTACCACGATACGCTGACCGGTTTGCCGAACCGGACGCTGTTCGTCGACCGTTTGAAACAATCACTCGCCAATGCCGAACGGGAACGGTGCATGCTGGCGCTGATGTTTATCGATTTGGACAAATTCAAGCCCGTTAATGACTTATATGGTCACCATGTTGGCGACTTGCTGTTAAAAGCCGTCGCCGAGCGTATTAGCGATTGCTTGCGCAAGTCCGATTCCGTCGGTCGAATCGGCGGCGATGAATTCGTTGTACTGCTGCCCGCCGTGAATACCGAAGAAAGTGCATTGGAGGTTGCCGAAAAGATCAGGCATGCTCTAAACCTACCGTTCGAAATCGAGGGAGCGACCATCAACATCTCGTCGAGCACAGGGGTAGCTGTTTATCCAAATCATGCGGAAGAAGCGCAACTTCTGATCAAACGAGCGGACATCGCAATGTATAGCGCGAAAGCTCAGGGTAAAAACTGTGTGAGAGTCTACCAGCCGTAGATGCCCCACAGCGAAGCGCTTTTGTTGGTGCCGAATAGGTTGGCTGGAGGCGACGATGGGAAGGCGGCGAACAGCGCAGGCACTAGAATCAAGCCGCCGCCACCGACAATCGAATCGATCCATCCGGCAAAAAGCGAGGCAACGGAAACGATGAGGATGTCCATATGGGTTCGGTCCGACTTTGTCCTTTAAATAGCCCCACCATAGCATGAAATGGTTTAATGAAATCGAACTCACTATCGCCGAGTGGGCTTATTTCGGCCTACAAGACTGTTGATTATCCAAGGTTTACATGACTGTATTAAAAATCAATCGGACGGTCTTCATACTCGCCTTGACTTCGAATTCCGAGAATTGGGATGAGGCGTGGTTCCTGGACAAGGAAACCCATTTGAACCGTCTTGCCGAAGTTTGGTGCGATGAACAGGGGATAACCGTTGCGTGGATTTGAGGGAACTCACGGCGCGTTAGTGGGATGATATTAAAAGATACAGGCGAGGGTGTTGATGGAATGATTGGTGGCAATAAAATTTTTGCCAAATAAGTTGACAATAAATATATTGCTTACTATGATGGCAACATATTTGTTGTCAGGAGTTCTTCATGCCTCAATATCAACCTTTACACGATGTGCTCGAAATACTCACCGAGCGTTTGACAAGTGGCGAGCATGTCATTCTGAGTGGTCATCGCCGTATCGGCAAAACCCAGTTGATGCAACACCTGGAAGCAAACGCTCCAGATGCTTTCCTGCCCACTTATTTGATCGTCGAGTCGTCGGATACTGTCGACGAGTTTTATCGCAAGCTGATTTCCCATTTGGTGGATCAAAATTTTTTGAACCGATGGGATTCGTTGGGATGGAGTATCACTACTCGCTTCAAAAGTATCAATATCCAAGAACTGGGCAAGAGTGTACGTTTCGGCGACGCCAAGGCGCTGGATTATCACGCCGAGTTTTGCCGTTTACTGGAACATCTGGAGCCGGGCAGGCCCATCGTATTGATGTTGGACGAATTCCCGCAGACCTTGGAAAACATCCGCGAAAACGAAGGGGTGCCGCAAGTGCGCAAGTTGCTGACCACCCAGCGCGAATTGCGACAAGAACCGCGTTACAAGGGCAAAATTCAGTTTCTCTATGCCGGTTCCATCGGCTTGCAGAACGTGGTGGAAGGCATGGGGTTTACCAAGCACATCAACGATTTGCGCGAAGTCAAAATGCGCCCGTTCCGGCGCGACGAGGCACTGAGTCATACCCAGTGTTTGTTGCGGCGAAAAGGACTGCAGGCCGACGCCGCCTGGCTGGAAACGTTGCAGGATCGTATCGATTGGTTGGCGCCGTTCTACATCAGTTTGCTGATCGACGAACTCCACGAATCGCCGCTGCAAATAGGCCATATCGACGAAGCCTTTCAAGCGATGATCGGCCATCGCAATAACTTCGAACATTGGCACAATCGCCTAAAGCCGCAGGCACTGACAAAACAAGAATACCGCTTCTGTAAAACACTGCTCAGTCTGGCGGCTGATCCGGATCGCCTCGGCATCGCCTACGCTGAAGCCTGCAATCTGGCAGTGCAGCACGATGTGATCGATGAAGTTTCCCGCCTGTTGAACATCTTGCAACACGACGGCTATATGGCTCGCGACGAGCAAAATCGCTTCCGATTCATCTCCCCGGTGCTGCGCGCCTGGTGGTGGAAAGAAATCGCCAACTGATCGGAGTACAAAGATGAAAGTTGCAGCTATTTATAATCCGCAGGAAATGCAGGAAGACTTGTTCGTCGAACGCTTTGTGGTACGCCGCGATACCTTGGCGGAACTGCTGCAGCGCATTCACGAAACCGGGCCCAACCAATTTTTCAAGCACACCATCATTCAGGGCTTGCGCGGCCAAGGTAAAACCACCTTGCTTCGCAAATTGTCGATTTGCGTCCGCGACGATGCCGAACTGTCGCCCTGGATGATTCCGGTATTGTTTCGGGAGGAAGAATATTCGGTCACCTCTTTATGCCGTTTGTGGGAACTGGTCGCCGAGCATTTGGCCGACCAACAAGAGTTTGAGACATTGCCGGATCAATATGAAGAAGCTTACCTGTCGCCGCACTACGAAAAGGATTGTTTCTCTATCCTGGGCGATGCGTTGCAAAAGACCGACAAAACCGTCTTGCTGTTGATCGACAATCTGGGAGAAATGCTGGGCAAATTCGAATTGCGCGATCAGCAACGTTTGCGGGAAATCCTGCAAACCAGTCGCCGCATCCGCATCGTCGGTGCATCCGCAGTGATACTGGAACAGCATTACGATCAGGGCAAGCCGTTTTTCCAGTTTTTCACCATGAAAACCCTGGATGGCCTGAATCGCGAGGAAACCCACGAACTGCTGTTGGGCTTGGGCGACGAGGAACAAACCCAAAAAATTCAGGATATCCTGCGTACCCGTTCTGGCAAGGTGGAAGCCCTGCGCCGTCTGACTGCAGGCGTACCGCGAGCCATGATTCTATTGTTCGAGATTTTTCTGGACGACCACGGTAGTGCATTGGATGACTTGGAGGCGTTGTTGGACAGGGTTACGCCGCTGTACAAGCATCGTTTGGACGACTTGCCTGTACAGCAACAGGCTATCGTTCATGCAATCGCTTTGGGTTGGGACGCAATGTCTACCAAGGAAATCGCTGCCAAGACTCGTTTGCCTAGCAAACAGGTGTCGGCGCAATTGAGCCAGTTGGAAAAAAACCGCCTAATCCGCCGCATCCCGACTTCGACCAAGAATCACCTATACCAACTGGAAGAGCGCTTTTTCAATATTTGGTGTTTGATGCGGTTGGGTAGAAAGAACGATAAGCAACGGGCGATTTGGTTGGTCAAGTTTCTGGAAGGCTGGTGTGACGAGCAGGAATTGGCCGAACGCGCCGAGAGGCATTTGGATGCAATGAAGGAAGGCAAATTGGCGCCACGCCACGCGTTGTTGTGGAGTCAGGCCTTGGCTCAGAGTTTGCGCGATATGGATTTGCAACAGCGGGTGTTGGATACGACGCGAGAGTTTGTGCCCCAAGTGGCGGAGAGTTTGCCGGAGTCGGATTATGAATTATTTACTAAAGGTGGCGAGGCATTTGAATGTGGTGATTTAAAAAATGCCTTGAAACTGGTTTTTCCTTTAGCAGAAAAAGGCCATTCAGCGGCTATGAGCGGTGTGGCTTTAATTTATGCACGACAAGGTATGTTTGAACAAGCCGAACACTACTATTTGAAAGCCATTGAAAATGGGGCTATCGGAGGCATGTTTGGTTTAGCTAACTTGTACCGAGATCAAAAAAAGTTTGAACAGGCTGAAAAGTATTATTTGATGGCGATCGAAAACGGACACTCTAAAGCCATGATTAATCTAGCCGCAACGTA
>JAJRDU010000229.1 GCA_028748685.1 Methylococcaceae bacterium | reverse complement strand
GGAAAGCACGCCAAGCAGATGCGCTTGGTAACGTTTGGTCAGGAGTTTCATGATCAGCGCCTCCTCGAAAGATGGGCTACGCAGATTTTAACTTTTTTGGTTCCGGCTCGTCCGGCTTAGGTCTTATGCCTTTCACGCTTCAAATTTCGGTTTGTTGATTCCCTCACCCTCTCCCGGAGGGCGAGGGAGCGGATGTGCCGAAATTTGAAGTGCGAAAGGTATAAATGACGGCTAATGGCTGGCCAGTTTCCGGAAATAAGCCGTAATTTGTTGCCATTGTTCCTGGAACTGGCGAATCAGGCGCTGTTGGTCGGTTTCTCGTTCCTCTGGCTTTGTCTCAACCGCTGGGGTATCGGGCGCTTGATCGTCTTTGGTTTGCCGAGTATCCTCGACGACGATAAACGTTCCCGGAATCATGCCCATCCAGCAACTCCAGGGCACGACGCCGGTTTCGGTGGGCGTGAATTCGATGACCTGTATGCCGGGTTTCAACTGGATGTCGAGTCCGTACCGAGGTACTACGATGGCTTTGTTGCACTCGTTGAGTTCCTTGCCGTTGATCACCCACTTGACCGGAATGCCCTTGCGTAGCGTGAACTTATTGGGCGAAAAACGGGTTTTCAACACCTCCATGTTGATGGTTTGTTCGGTATCGCAGTAAGGCGATTCAGCCGCCGTCGGCGATAGATGCTGGGAAACCCGGGCAACCAGGGTATTGAAATCAATCCCCGACCCGGTGACCGCCAATCCTCGGTTCATCATGATCACGCCGAGTGCCATCACAATCACCCCGGAGGCTTTAAGCAATTTCGGCGTTAGATTTCCGGAAAGCAGGCTAGTCAGGAAACCGAAGCCCAATAGCAAAGGCAAGGTGCCTATACCGAAAAAGAACAAGGTTGCCGCGCCTTCAGACCAACTGCCAGTGCCGGCGGCGAGTACATACATGGCTTGAAGCGGCCCACAGATGATCATTAGGCCGTTCAGCAAACCGATCGCGAAAGGATTGCCGTGCTTGCGATATTCCTTGCCGATGAAGCGCATCAAAAAAGCCGGCATTTTTAACTGGAAATGATTCAGGGCCGGAAACACTTCCAGCATGTGCAAGCCGAACAGCATCAAAAAAAGTCCGGCCGCTATGCCGACCATGCCCTGTGTGTATGGCGTGAAGGCGACGATGGCGCCAAAGGCACCGAACAGGGCGCCGAATCCGGTGTAAGAGATCGTTTTACCAAGTCCGTAAAGCAGATGGGCTGTATGCGCGTGTTGGCCGGCTTTTGCATTCTTGGCGGTGTAGCCAAGAATCAATGGCCCGCACATGCCGACGCAGTGAAAACTGGTCAAAAAGCCTATCAGTATCAACAGGCCGAAATTCACATCCCCGGTTAAGGTTGGCATGTCGACGTGATCCATGAACCAGCTGTCCAGCCAGAGGATGAAAGCGATACCCAACAACGCCAACGTGATTGCTACGGCTTTTTTGACGATGCCATTGGTAACGGGTATTGGGTTTGCCGCCTTCATGATGGGAGTCCTGGCCGAGTTGAAGTAGTCCGTATCAAGCAAGAGCCCGATAACGTTAAGTAAATTCTGATTAAGTCCTTCGGCAGGCTCCACCACTAAAGGGTGGTCTAGGGACAGACGAACGGTACACTTGTGATTCCGTTCGTGGTGAGCTTGTCGAACCATGAGCGGAATCAACTTGTTCAGACTTTCCTTAAATGATTTGACCGATTGGAGAAAGTGGCCGAAGATTAGTGAATCCAGATATTCCGGTCAAGGTATATTCTTTCGACTTCCTCAATCGTTCCAACCGGGAGCATAGTGTTATGACTCATTCAACGACAGGCACCGATTCAAGCGCCGGAAAAACTAAAAAATCAACGGCACGCAAAATTAAATCCGGCCGGATGGCGCCCGCCACCAATGGTGAAATTCTAGTCAGAGGGGTGGCGATGGGGCTTATTATTTCAGGAATCAGCCATGCTAGCAGAAGCATTACCAGCGCTTTGATCCGGCATCCCCTGACCTTATTTTCCACCGGTGTCCTCACCGGCTATCTGACCTACAAATATCGCAAGGAAATTATCACGGTTGCCAGCCGAACCGCAGAGGAGAGCAAGAATGTCGTGTTGCGGCAAAAAGAGAACCTGAGCGATTTGATCGCCGAAATCAGGGAAGAAAGTCAGGAGAAGCGGAAATAAATCGCTGATTGCGTGTATTGAGCCGGTCCGGACCGCCGGATGGAGACCGATCATGAATACATCCAAAAATATGAACCATGGACAACTGGTTCACGAGTTGACACGACGCGTTAGGCTGATCGCGCCGGTTTTACATAAGGATACCGAGCGCGCTTATATTTTGGAGATCTTGCTGAAAAAACGCGACGGTATTCTGGCCGTACGCACGGTTCCGCGTATTGCTTCGGTGACGATAGGCTTCGATCCGGACAAGCTTCCTAAATCCGAATTACTGAAGCTGTTGGATACTCTACTGGCCAATTTGGGGCAAAAGAAGCATAGCGATTTTGAGCCGGTCGCCAATGTCGATGTTGATGCAAATTCGCCGGAACAAGAATTCAACTTGGCCATCGAAGGCATGACCTGCGTGTCGTGCGGCCTGTTGATTGAAGTTCTGTTGAAGCGCGATCCGCGTATCAATCTTGCCAACGTCAATTATGCTTCCGGAACCGCGTTGATTAAAGGTAGGCTCGACAAGGATGAGTTATGTCATTTAATCCAAAAAACCGGCTATCGGGCTCACAGTTTCGATAACCTGGCGCAGCGGCAACTGTTGATAGCACGCGAAAGACAATATTTAAGGGACGCCCGTAACCGTGCCGTACTGGCCGGGGTATTGAGCGTACCGGTGATGTTGATCGGCATGGGGGCTCCAGCCTCGCGCTTATGGCATTGGGCTCAGCATCTGCTAGCGATTCCCGTGGTGTTTTGGGCCGGCAAACCGTTCTTCGTCAAGGCCGCCAAACTCGCCAAGCAACGCGCCACCAATATGGACAGCCTGATTGCCTTGGGCGTGGGCGCTTCGTATGGTTACAGTCTGTTTTCCCTATTGGCGGGCAGGCGCGGACTGTATTTCGATTCCGCCACCGGGATCATCAGTTTCGTATTGATAGGCCGTTATCTGGAAGAAAAAGCCAAGGGCAAGGCCCACGAGGCGATACGTAAGCTGGTGGATTTACAGCCGCAACATGCGACCTTGTTATGCGATGGACGGGAAATTACCGTCCCGCTGGAACAAGTCGTGGTCGGCGATATTTTGCTGGTACGTCCCGGCGAAAAAATCCCCACCGACGGCGTGGTACTCGAAGGCTTGTCGACCGTCGACGCGTCCATGGTGACCGGTGAAAGTCTACCGGTGATCAAGACTACCGGCCACAAATTGGTCGGCGGCTGCATCAACGCCAACGGAGTGTTGAAGATGCGCGTTACCGCCGTCGGCAAGGATACGGTGCTGGCCAACATCATACATATGGTCGATCAGGCCCAGTCGGCCAAACTGCCGATACAGAAAACCGTCGACCGGATATCATCGGTGTTCGTGCCCTCCGTGATGGCGGTATCGGCGGCGACATTTGGCGCTTGGATGGTTGCCGGAGCCGGTTTCGGCGTGGCCTTCACTAACGCGATCGCGGTGTTGCTGATCGCCTGCCCGTGCTCGTTGGGTTTGGCGACGCCGATGGCGATCATGGTCGGTACAGGCCAGTCCGCCAAAAGGGGGGTGTATATTCGCAACGGCGGCAGCCTGGAAACGGCCTCGAAACTGACCACCATCGTCTTCGACAAGACCGGCACCATCACCGAAGGCAAGCCTCAAGTCATCGACTTTATCACCGTTCCTAAGCAGGACGAGATGCGGATATTGGCGCTGGCCGCCGCCGCGGAATTCGATTCCGAGCATTTTCTTGCCAAGACCATCGTCGCCTATGCGCAGTCTCGGGATATCAAGCCCGGCATGGTCGAGTCCTTCGAAAACATCCCCGGTCACGGCATCAAGGCCAGGGTGGATGGCTCGGTAGTTTTGATAGGCAACGGCGGCTGGCTGGAAGAATCGGGCATTAATATCAAGACGCTGGCCAAACGAGCAGTGCCGCTGGCGGAGCAAGGCAAAACGCCGGTATTCGTTGCGATTGACGGCAAGGCCGCCGCACTGTTCGGCATCGCCGACCGGCCGCGCGCCCATGCCGGCGAGGCGATTGCCCGTCTGAGGCGTTTGGGCGTCATACCGATGATGGTCACCGGCGATACCGAATTGACAGCGCGTTACATTGCCGAACAGGTCGGCATAGGCACCGTGATCGCTCACGCCAAACCCGAACAAAAGCTGGAAATCGTGCGTCAATTGCAGGCCGAAGGCGCCAAGGTCGGCATGATAGGTGACGGTATCAACGATGCACCGGCCCTGGCAGCGGCCGATGTCAGCTTTGCGATCGGTACCGGCACCGACGTGGCGATCGAAACCGCCGACCTGACGCTGGTCAGCGGCGACATCGGCAAGGTGGCGGACCTGATGGAACTCAGCGGCGCAACCTTGCGCATTATCAAGCAAAACCTGTTCTGGGCGCTGGGTTATAACACCGTCGCAATACCGGTGGCGGCGATGGGGAAGCTGAATCCGATGATAGCCTCGGCGGCTATGGCGATGAGTTCGATTTCGGTGGTGCTAAACTCCCTGCGTCTGCAGAGGAAATAGTCTTATTTCAGGTTGAAGCAATTAGATTTATGGAACTCAAGCCCTCCAAGGCAGCGATTCCCGCCGATACACAGGTTTCGATTGGGGCATTCAGCGAATGGAGGAGGCGGGCTATGAATCCCAATGCCGTTAAGTCAAGGATTAACCGTTCGCTTCTATGCCCTGTGGGTGCTGAGCCTGTTGAAGGGTGAATGGTTGAGCGGCTCATGGTTCGACAAGGCTCTCCTGAGCGTAGTCGAAGGGCTCACCACGAATGGCTTAACTTAATGGTATTGCCATGAATCCTCGAGGTCTCATTTCCCGCGCAAAATAAAAATCTTTCCGGTAATGCTCAAACAAGGCGTAGCATGCTAGGGTTAAGCCAATCCCCGAAGCTGGATTGACTCATTATTCAGCAACGACGAGTCATGCCATTAAGAACCCTTAGTTATACGATTATTTCCCGCTTGGGAAACCTGACACTAGGCCGTCCGCTCTCGGTGTTGGCTGCCATGGTTCTACTCGGCATCCTGGCCTTGCAATATACGGTCGGGCATTTGAGCATCAATACCGATACCGCCGAACTGATCGCTCCCGACGCACCTTTTCAACAATTCAGCCGCAAATACGAAAAAGCCTTTTCCCAGGATTTGCACACGCTGTTGCTGGTCGTCGAATCGGATACGCCGGAGCTGACCAAGGCGGCTACCAAGAGATTGTTGCGCTTGTTGGTCGCCAGTAAAGAGCGGATTAATTCGGCCTACATACCCAACGACAATGAATTTTTTCGCCGGAATGGTCTGCTTTATCTCGATACCGATGAGTTGCAGAGTCTATCCAACAACCTGTCGCAGGCCCAGCCGTTTATAGGCAGGATTGCCCGGCAACCCAATCTGAGCGGTTTATTCTCGGTATTTGAAGATGCCTTAAGCTCGACGGATAAGACTCAGCTTGTACCCGATCTCACCGTGTTGATCAACAAAGTGACGCAGGCCTTGCATAAAAGCCTCAATGACGGGAATGCCTTGCTGTCCTGGGAGTCCTTGATTAGCGATAAGAATATACGTCCAAACAACGGCTTTATCGTCGTTTCGCCCAAGTTCGATTACTCGAAAATCCGTCCCGCTAAACTCGCGATTGAGTCTGTTCGCAAAGCCGTAGCCGAAATTCAGGACCCTAATCTGCCCGCAGTTAAAGTCTGGGTCACAGGCGAAGTCGGACTCGAGGACGATGAATTGGCCGGCACGAGTACCGGCACGTTTACCGCCAGCATCTTCTCCATTGTGCTGGTGCTGTTCATCTTGTTGTTTGCCTATCGCTCTATTTTGCTGACGCTTGCCACCTTTTTGACGTTAACCTTGGGCATGTTTTTTTGTGGGGCGTTCGCGGCCGTTACCGTTAAGGAATTGAACCTGATTTCCGTGGCTTTCGCGGTATCCAATATCGGACTGGGCGTGGAGTATGCTATCCATTTTTGTCTGCGTTACCGTGACAATCTGAGTCATCATGTTCGTAAAGAGCTAGCACTACGTAGCACGCTAACCGGCACCGCTCCCTCGCTATTATTGTGCGCGGGTACCACCTCCATCGGCCTTTACGCCTTTATACCGACCGATTACAAAGGCGTCTCCGAACTCGGCCTGTTGGCGGGTACCAGCCTGTTTATTTGCCTGCTAATTACCTTGATCGTGTTACCCGCACTGTTAAGAATTACCCCGGCGCCGACAAAGTTCAGGGAGGTAGCGGATAGGCACGAATTTCCAAAACTGTCGGAAAAGTTGGCCACCCTGCCTCTGCATTATGCCAAGACGGTTGCCGTCGTAACCTTGGTTCTGATGCTGATTTCCATCGCCTTGACGTTTAAGATAGAGACCGATTTCAATCCGATCAACCTGCGTGACCCCAATACCGAATCGGTTATCGCCTTCAAAAATTTGATGAAGGACAAGGAAACCACGCCGCTGACCCTGACCGTGCTGGCCAAAAATGAAGCCGATGCCAGGAGTCTGCAACAAAAGCTGTCGACATTGGCGGCGGTGGATAAAACCGTCAGCCTATTTGATTTCGAGCCCGAAGATCAGGATGACAAACTGGCCCTGATCGAAGAGATGGGCTTGATGCTGGGCGCGCAGGCCCAGCGATTTCCCGCGCTTATATCGGATGCCGATCCGGTTCCCGGCATAGAACATCTAGTCAAAACCATTGATACTATCCTGCCGGAAAAAACCGATGCCAAGGAGAGGGCGGCCTTGACCGGGCTTAAAAAAGAACTCCAGGATGTCTTGATCGAACTGGATAACCGGCAGCAGCCCGATAAGCAATTGTTCATCGAAAAGATCCAGACCACGCTGCTAGGCACGCTGCCGAGCGTGATGAATGAGCTATTGGCCGGCTTGAGCGCCGAGGAAATTACCCTGGCCGAACTGCCTTCCGATATCAAGGACAAGTGGCTGAGCAAGGACGGCTCTTACCGCATCCAAATTTATCCCAAGAAAGACCTGAACGATTTAAGCAATCTGAACGAATTTGTCGCCGAAGTACAATCGGTTGCGCCGGAAACCACCGACCTGCCCATCATGTACTGGGAATCGATGAAGGAAGTCATTGCTGCCTTCGAGCAGGCTATCGCGATTGCGCTGATTACCATCGCGCTGCTGCTGTTTGTGATCCGGCGCAATATCGTCGACACGCTGTTGGTCATGACGCCGCTGATACTGGCTGGGTTGTTTACCATGGCCAGCACCGTGATCACCCAAACCCCCATTAATTTCGCCAATATCATCGCCTTGCCCCTTCTACTGGGTTTGGGGGTCGATAATGGTATTCACATGGTCGAAAAATTGCACCATTCGCTGTCGGAAAAGCAGAACATTTATCAATCCAGCACCGCCAGAGCCATCTTCTACGGTGCGCTCACCACCACCTCCAGCTTTGCCGGATTGGCGTTTTCGCCGCACGAAGGCATCGCCAGCATGGGCTTGATCATCACCATGGGCATATTCTGGATCATGGTCTGCACCTTCATTATCCTGCCCGCGCTGAGCAAGTTGGTGCTAAGAAATAACAGGCAATCATGATAATGCCGGGCCAATAATCAGAATGGCGAGGGCGACTGGTGATCAATACCAAAGCCGCATCCCCACGACGAAGCGCAGGCTGTGATGATGTTCGCGCAGGGATTCCTCCTCGACGTAATCGAAACCCAGGTAGGGCGCAAACTCGCGTTCGATTTCGTAACGCAGGCGCATGCCGGCCTCGAACTCGGTGATGCCGGCCTTGACGCCCCGGTTTTCGAGGTCCGAGGCCGCGACGTTGACTTCCAGGCGTGGCGCCAGAATCAGTCTTTGCGTCAGCAGCAGTTCGTATCCCAGGCTCAAGCGTCCCAACACGTTGCCGTTGTCGGTGATGAACATGGCGCTGTCGACTTCGACGAAATACGGCGCCAAACCCTGAAAACCGATCACCGCGTCGAAGGTGCGCTCCGGCTCGAAGGCGCGGCGGGCGCCGATCTGGAAGTCCCAAAAGGTGTCGATATTGCGGCTGTAGAGCATCTGCAAATCCGCCCGGCCGAAAATGTCCTGATCGGCGGAATAATCGCCTTCGGTCTTCAACCAGAGTTTATGTTCGTCGTTTCCTATCCAGTGTTGTACGTCCCACTTGAATAAATGCAGGTCCTGGTTGCCTTCGTATTCCAGACGCTCGGCCTTGAAATGGTTGAAGATCATGGGCTCGTCATGAGCCGCCGCATCGCGGAAAACCGACGCCAAAAGCGCCAGAATGATGAAACGGCTATTCATGATGATGTTCCGCTTTCTCGACGATCAACTTGCGGAACATGCCGGTATCCATGTGATACAGCAAATGGCAATGAAATGCCCATTCGCCCTCGGCGTCGGCCGGCACATCGACGCTCACGGTCTGCCCCGGCTTGACGTTGACGACGTGTTTCTTGGGGTTGTACATGCCGTTACCGTTATCCAAATATTGCCAAAGGCCGTGCAGATGAATCGGGTGGTTCATCATGGTTTCGTTGACATAATTAAAACGGATGCGCTCGCCGAATTTGACCCGGATAGGTTCGGCGTCCGAATATTTGATGTCGTCGAAAGACCAGATGTAACGGTTCATGTTTCCGGTCAGGCGCAACGTGATTTCCCGGTCCGGCGGTCCCATCAAGCCATGTTCGGGTTGTTCGGCCCGCAAATTTTGGTAGCTCAATACCGAATAGGATGGAGCGGCCGTAGCTTCTTGTTCCGTTGTGTGCCCTTGGTGGCCGGCATGCATGTCGTGTTCGGAGCCGGCTACGGCGCCATGCCCGGCGTGATCGGTCTTCGCCCTAGGGTGTTCCGCTTCAGGTTCCGCGTCTTGATGTTGATCGTGGCCGCCATGAGCGCCGCCCATGTCCCGCATAGTTAACAAAGTCATTTTCCTGAGCGGCGGCACCTCGGCGGTCCAATCCGCGCGCGGCGTCAGGCTGGCATGGGCATAGCCGCTACGATCCATGGCTTCGGCGAAGACGGCGTAAGCCTGCTCGTTTTGCGGTTCGACCAGCACGTCGTAGGTTTCCGCGACCGCGATCCGGAATTCCTCGACATCGACCGGCTGAACCGGCTGCCCGTCGGCGGCGATCACCCGCATCTTCAGGCCGGGGATGCGCACATCGAAGTGAGTCATCGCCGAGCCATTGATGATGCGAAGCCGCAGTTTCTCGCCGGGTTTGAACAGATAGGTCTTGTGCATCCCTGGCGTCTGGCCGTTGATCAAAAAATGGTATGTGGCTCCTGTGACGTCGGCGATGTCGGTGGGCTCCATGCGCATTTCGCCCCAGGCCAGGCGGTCGGCGACGGTTTCCCAGAAACCCAGGCGTTGAATGTCGGTGAAGAAGTCGCCGACGGTGCGTTTCTGGAAATTGTAGTAATCGCTCTGCTTTTTTAGCCTTGCCATGCTGCGGTAGGGATCGGCTTCCGGCCAGTCGGAGAGCATCACCACGTAATCGTGGTCGGCTGGAACGGTTTCATGCGCGGGGGCTATAACGATGGCGCCGAACAGGCCCAGTTGTTCCTGCATGCCGGAATGGCCGTGATACCAATAAGTGCCGCTTTGCTTGACCTGAAATTGATAGGTAAAGGTCCGGCCTGGGTCTATGCCGTCGAAACTGATGCCCGGAACGCCGTCCATTTGATAGGGGAGCACGATGCCGTGCCAGTGGATGGAGGTCTGCTCCTTGAGATGATTGGTCACGTTCAGGGTGACCGTCTCGCCTTCCCGCCAATGCAAGGTGGGCGCCGGTAAGCTGTTCTCGGCGACAGTGGCCGTTTGTGGCTCGCCGATCAAGTCGATCGATTTTTTGTTGATCGCAAGATTATAGGTGTCGGCGTGGAGGAAGCCGGGGATGGCAAGTAGCAGCCATAAAATCAGCTCCAGCCACTTGACGAAGCGGTAACGCCAACTAATTGGATTTGCCATGGCCTTCCGACGTGAGCGGTAGATAAGTCACATGATAACAAAGCCTTGGCTAAAGGCGTCCAAGATTCATAGTCTGATCAACAGTTGTATTTTTTGCGCTTCCGCCAGAAGGTGGCACGGCTCATGCCCGCATGGCGGGCGGCGGTTTCCAGATGGCCGCCGGCGACTTGCAGCGCTTCACGGATCAGCTCGGCTTCGTCGGCGTGTCTGGCGCGCTTCATGGGAGGTGCTTGCGGAGTGGCGGAAGGTGGCACGGCTTCGCGGAATTCCGGCGGCAAATCCTCCATGCTCAATTCATTGCCGCGGCCGACGGCGAAGGCGTATTCGACCACGTTTTTCAATTCCCTGACATTGCCCGGCCAGTGGTAATCGAGTAGGCGGCGCATGGCTTCCGGGGCGATGCTGTCGATACGGCGCGGACCCAGGCGGTTATGCTGATGGATGTTATGCCAGAGTAGTAAATTCACGTCCAAACGCCGTTCGCGAAGCGGCGGCAGGAAAATGGGCACCACCCGCAAGCGGTACATCAAGTCTTCGCGGAATCGTCCGGCTTTTACCTCTTCGCGTAGCGAACGATGGGTGGCGGCAATGATCCGTACGTCCACCGTGATTGGCGCATCGCCGCCGACCGGAATAAAGCTTTGTTCCTGCAACACTCGCAGCAATTTGGCCTGCAATTCCAGCGGCAGCTCGGCGATTTCATCCAGAAACAGTGTGCCACCGTGAGCACGTTGAAACAGGCCGGCATGGCTGCGTACCGCGCCTGTAAACGCGCCTTTGACATGGCCAAACAACTCGCTTTCCAGCAGGCTGGGCGTGAGCGCCGCGCAATTAATCGCCAGGAAGGGCCGGTCGCGGCGCGGGCTCTCGATGTGCAGGGCATGGGCTACCAATTCCTTGCCGGTACCGGATTCGCCGCGTATCAACACCGTGGCTTCGGTTTCGGCGACGTTGCGGATGATTTTGATCGCTTCCTTCATGGCCGGGTCGCGCGACAAGATGCCGTGAAAACTTTCGCTGTCGTTCTGCAGGTCGGCTATCGGAGCGCTAGCTGCTTGGGGTTGGAGAAATTCAAGCGCGCCGACGAATTGGCCCTTGGCATCGAAGAATGCCCGCGCGGTGCGATAGCAGGTAAGTGTTGCGCCATCGGGACCATGCAACTGCACCATCTGCGCCTTGATCATGCCGTGTTCGGCCAGTCCGCAGGGGTCGCGATCTTCGGCGCAGCCCAAGGCTTCGGTGCAAGCCATTCCCAGTACTGCGTCCGCTTCCAGGCCGAACAATTTCTCCGCGCCCTTGCTCCAGAACAGGATTTTGCCGGTGGCATCGACGGCAAATACCGCGCCGGCATCGATCAGATCGGTAAGGACCGAAACCACTTGATCGGGGCCGATCCGGCTAAGCCAGCGGTTAAAAAACGGAGAGGATTGGCTCATGTTTTGGATTTTATGTTTCAAGTATGTTGCAAATGTAGCACAGTTGTTTCAATGTTTCATGTTGAAACGCATTGATTACATGCTTGTAAAGCTTATGGCAATAAAAACAAAGGGTTAATCAATAGGAATGGTCGCGCAAAGGTGGCATGCTAATTGATATAAGACTATCAGTTATTTCTAATATTTTTGGATGCCAGGAGCCAAATTATGATTTTTAGACAGCTTTTTGACGCGGAAACCTCCACCTACAGTTATTTACTGGGTTGCGAACGCACTCGCCGCGCCTGCCTGATCGACCCGGTGGCATCGGAATTGCCAATTTATATGGACCTACTGCAAAGCCTGGATTTAAAACTGATTTACACGCTGGAAACCCATGTTCATGCCGATCACATCACCGGGGCCGGTTTGCTGCGCGAGAAATTGGGCAGCAAGAGCGTGGTACACCGCGATGCCGGCGCCTCGTGCGCCGATTTGCTGGTTACGGACGGTGTGCTGTTGCAGATCGGCGATCTGGATATCCGGGTGCGACATACGCCGGGGCATACCGCCGGTTGCGTCAGCTACGTGATGGCCGACCGGGTGTTTACCGGAGACGCCTTGTTGATAGCCGGCTGTGGCCGTACCGATTTCCAACAGGGCGACGCTGGCCAGTTGTACGACAGCATCACGGGCAAGCTGTTCAGTCTACCGCCCGATACGCTGGTTTATCCGGGGCATGATTACAACGGCCATACCGTTTCCAGCATCAAGCAGGAAATGGCGCTTAATCCGCGCATCGGCCAAGGTCGTACCCGAGAAGATTTCATCGAGATCATGCGCGAACTGAAGCTGGCGTATCCCAAATTTATCGATCAAGCGCTGCCGGCCAATCAGGCCTGTGGATCCTTGGCCGGCTAAACGGGGCAGGGCGATGATTCTGACGCTGACACTGGCCATTGGTATCGGCCTGCTGTTGGGCTTGCTGGGCGGCGGCGGCTCGATACTGACTGTGCCTATGCTGGTTTATCTGCTGCACGTTGAACCCAAAACCGCGATCGTCACTTCGTTCGTGGTGGTCGGGGTTTCCAGCTTGATCGCGATGATCCCGCATGCCCGGCGCGGACACGTGTGCTGGAAAAGCGCGGTGGTTTTTGGTCTGGCTGGCATGGCCGGCGCGTTTGGCGGCGGGCGCTTGGCGTGCCATATGTCCGGCGATGTGCTGATGGTCCTGTTCGGGCTGGTCACGCTGCTGACCGGCGCGGCTATGGTCTTCAACAAAAGGCAGGCCGAGCCGGTGGCAGAGCAAATAGTATCGATGTGCCCTTTAAACCTTCCTTTTTTGCGTCTGTTGTTCGACGGCCTTTTGGTCGGTGGATTGACCGGACTGGTTGGTGTCGGTGGTGGTTTTTTGATCGTGCCGGCCTTGACCTTGTTGGTCGGACTGCCCATGCAAGCGGCGATCGGTACTTCCTTGCTGGTGATCGTGATGAACGCAGTCGCGGGTCTTGGCGGTTATGCCAACCATGTGGCGCTGGATGTGCCGCTGACCCTGATCGTCACCGGTGGTTCGGTTTTCGGCAGTCTGCTGGGAGCCTGGCTATCCAAATCTCTGAGTCCCGCGGCATTGCGGCGCGGTTTCGGTTGGTTTGTAATTTTGGTGGCGGCCTATGTGCTTTCTCAAGCCATTAGCTTGCGGCTTTGGGAACAGCTTATCAATCTGCCGGCGGACAGTACGGAGTTCAGAGCTTTTCTGGCCGGACTGTCCGCCGCGCTGATGCTGTGGTTGATCGGCAATCGAATTCATCGTATCGATGCGGGCATAGCCCAGTCGACAAAGTGCAACAATGTGAAGCTAGGCTAACCTTGGGGTGTACGGGATGAATACAAATCAAGTTCGGCTATCCGGCTAAACCAGGAGGAAAAAGCGATGACAGCTAGAAACATACGGCTAAAAGTGAGCGGCATGGTCTGTGTTGGCTGCGAGGATACCATAGTCCAGAGCATCAAGGATCTGCCGGGCATTAATCAGGTTGCGGCCAGCTACAGTCGGCAAATAGTCGAGGTCGGCTATGACGACGAGTCTGTCGACGAGATGGCGATCCGCCAGCACATAGTCGCCAAAGGTTATGGCGTGGAGCAAGCAGCTTCGACAAGGGCGACAAACGTTCGCCGCGTCCTGCTGTTTTTGCTACTGCTGGTCGTCGTGGGCGGGGTGGTGCTGTGGGGTAAAAGTCTGATGCCGGGCGTCATGCAGCAAATTACGCCGCATATGGGGCATATGTTGTTGCTCGGCATTGGTTTTTTGACCGGTTTTCACTGCATAGGCATGTGCGGTGGTTTTGTGGTGGGTTATACCGATGTTCGGCAATCCAAGGCTCGCCAATTGCTGGCCCATTTTAGTTACGGCTTCGGCAAAACCCTTTCGTATACGACGCTGGGCGCCGGTTTCGGTTTGCTGGGCGCCATCATAGCCATCACTCCCACCATGCGCGGGATTGCCGCGTTGGCCGGTGGCGCATTTTTACTGCTATACGGGCTGAAAATGCTCAATGTGTTTTCGTGGCTAAGGCGATTTACGCTACGCTTGCCGACAGCCGTAAACCGGGAAATCGCCGATGGATTGCGTAAACATCGCAGCCCCTTGTCGACCGGCTTGCTGACGGGGTTGTTGCTGGGCTGCGGACCCTTGCAAGCCATGTATGTGATGGCGGCCGGCAGCAGCGACCCGATCGAGGGCGCGACGATATTGGCGTTGTTCGGGTTGGGCACATTGGGGCCTTTGTTGGGGTTCGGCTTGTTCGCCAGCTTGATGTCGCCGGCATTGATGCGGCAGTTGGTAGTGGTTTCCGGAATCCTGGTTTTCGTGATGGGCGGCATGATGACCAGCCGAGGTTTTACCCTGCTGCAGGGCGCTCACATGCCGGCCATGATGCAATCCCCTTCACAGTCCAATCACTAAGGTTGAGTGATGAATAAGCAGCGCTTTCAGCAATTTCATGAAACCGGCAAGGCCCTGGCCGACGAGTTGGGCAATTTATTGATCGAGATTTTTCATTATCTGGCGCTGTTTGTGATCGGTGCTAGTATTGTCTGGTCGGCGGTGGTTGCATACGGCGGCATGATGTTGCAAGGCCACGCCACCCTAGGCGACATCCTGTTGCTGTTCATTTATCTGGAGCTAGGGGCGATGGTCGGCATTTATTTCAAGACCAACCTGATGCCGGTGCGCTGCCTGATTTATATCGC
This sequence comes from Methylococcaceae bacterium, assembly GCA_028748685.1. Lineage (GTDB taxonomy): Bacteria > Pseudomonadota > Gammaproteobacteria > Methylococcales > Methylomonadaceae > Methylomonas. Next base: position 7,726 of record JAJRDU010000229.1, on the reverse strand, counting down.
CATCACCGCCTTGGCTAGACTACTGATCGGCGACATTCAAGCCCATCATCAGGCGGATATGGGTATTTTGCTGATTTCGGGCGCGATACTGCTGTTGGCCGTGTCGACGCAGATTATCCGCAAGCCCACGGACGAATCGTAATGAACCGGCCTGTTGATCGATCTTTATCCGAGGAGGATTCGTGATTGATACGAGTAACGTCCAGCGGCGGTTGCCGAAACCCGGCCTGCTGCGCTGGGAAATCGGCGTCGCGCTATTAATCAAGGTCATGCTGCTCACAGGTCTGTGGTTTCTGATTTTCCGCTGGCAGGAGCGGCCTGTCTCCAAACCCGACATCGCCACGCATTTTGATATGCCCTCGGCGCCAATCCCTGCAAATCCGGATTTTTCTTCTCAACCCGCAAAGGAGTCTCGCCATGTTCGGTGAAGATATTGTCATGCTGTCCCGGATGCAGTTCGGTCTGACCGCTCTGTATCACTTTCTGTTCGTGCCGCTAACGCTGGGCATGACCTTCATCCTTGGCATCATGGAATCGGTGTATGTGATGACCGGCAAGGACGTCTACAAGGACATGACCAAGTTCTGGGGCAAACTGTTCGGCATCAATTTCGCGATGGGGGTGACCACCGGTCTGACGCTGGAATTCCAGTTCGGTACCAACTGGGCCTATTATTCGCATTATGTCGGCGACATCTTCGGGCCTCTGCTGGCGGCCGAAGGCTGGATGGCGTTTTTCCTGGAATCGACCTTCGTCGGCCTGTTTTTCTTCGGCTGGGATAGATTGACCCAGGTTCAGCATCTGGTGGTGACCTGGCTGCTGGCGGTGGGTACCAGTCTGTCGGCGCTGTGGATTCTGATTGCCAACGGCTGGATGCAGTATCCGGTCGGCGCCGAATTCAACTACGAAACCCTGCGCATGGAAATGACCAGCTTCGCCGACGTGTTCTTCAACCCGGTGGCGCAAGTCAAGTTCGTGCATACCGTGGCGGCGGGTTACGTGACCGGCTCGATGTTCGTGCTCGGCATCAGTTCCTGGTATCTGCTGAACAAGCGCGACATCGGCTTCGCCAGACGTTCATTCTCGATCGCCTCGGCTTTTGGTTTGGCTTCGGTGCTATCGGTGATCGTGCTGGGCGACGAAAGCGGCTACACCTCCGGCGAGACTCAAAAAATCAAGCTGGCGGCCATCGAAGCCGAATGGGATACCCATCCGGCGCCGGCCAGTTTCACGGTTTTTGGTTTTCCCGATCAGGAACACGAACATACCCATTTTGCCATCAAGGTTCCCTATGTATTGGGCCTGATCGCTACCCGCTCCATCGACGAGGACGTCAAGGGCCTGAAGGACTTGCGCGAGGAAAGCGTTACACGCATCAAGAACGGCATGGTCGCTTACGGCGAACTGCAAAAACTGCGGGGCGGCGACGGCAGTGCCGCGACCAAACAGCGCTTCGCCGAACATAAGCTCGATCTGGGTTATGGCCTGCTGCTGAAAAAGTATACCGACAAGGTAGTCGACGCCGATGCGGCGACGATACAAAAAGCCGCCAATGACACCGTTCCCAAGGTCGCGCCGTTGTTCTGGACCTTCCGAATCATGGTGGCTTGCGGATTTACGATGCTGTTCGTGTTTGGAATGGCGTTTTACTATTGCGCCACCCGCGTCGCCGACCAGAAGCGCTGGCTGATGCGGATGGCGGTCTGGTGTATTCCTCTGCCCTGGATAGCCGCCGAGACTGGCTGGTTTGTCGCCGAAGTCGGCCGCCAACCCTGGACGATTTCCGGCGTGTTGCCGACAAACATGAGCGTGTCCAGCCTCAGCAGCGATCAGCTCTGGTTCAGCATCGGCGGTTTCGCGCTGTTCTATACCGTGCTGTTGATCATCGAGCTGTATCTGATGCTGAAATACGTTCGGCTTGGTCCCAGCAGTTTGCATACCGGGCGCTATTGTTTCGAACAACACGTAGGGGCGACTCGTGAGAGCACGTAGTGAATTAATTCGCCCGTCCACCCTAGTAAACAGGAGGATTTCATGAACTTCACGCAAAAAACCGCTTTGGCCATATTGATAACGGCCTCGGTAAGCACGTGTTATGCCCAGTCGCCGGCCAGTCCTGAGCGTCTGGACGAAGTCGCGGAACGCGGGGCTCACGTGATGCCGTTTCATCTGGAAAAGACCCAACATGTTTTCAATAAAACCGAACACGGCGGACTTCAGCAGGTCGTCGCCAAGGATGGGGGCGACAGCGAGCAAATCGCCTTGATCCGCCAACATTTGGCCGATATTAGCGAACGCTTCAAACAAGGCGATTTTTCGAAACAGCGCCGCATCCACGGCGACGACATGCCGGGTTTGGCGGAATTGGCCGGCGCCCATGGCGCGGTGCGTTTCGATTACCGCGAATTGCCGAACGGCGCCGAAATCGAATATTCAGCGGAACAGCCGGCCCTGGTCGACGCGATCCACCGTTTTTTCAATGCCCAACTCAGCGACCATGCCCGCCATGCCGTGGGTGGGCATGATGCGCACCGATGCGAACACAAACCGCATTGTCCGCGTCATAAGCATGGACATCACCACCACCATGACCACCACCACGGGCATCAACCCGCAGCGAAACAGGAGTAAGCCATGATTGATTATGAAATAATTCGTGTGATTTGGTGGCTGTTCATCGGCATCGTCGGGATAGCTTTTACATTGACCGAAGGCTTCGATTTCGGCGTCGGCACGCTGTTGCCGTTCGTCGGTAGGAGTGATGTCGAGCGGCGGGTGATCATCAATACCGTCGGCGCCACCTGGGAAGGTAATCAGGTCTGGCTGATTTTGTTGGGCGGCGCGATATTCGCGATCTGGCCGCTCGTTTATGCCACGCTGTTTTCCGGTCTGTATGTGGCGATGCTGCTGGTGCTGTTCGCCTTGTTCTTCAGGCCGGCCGGCTTCGATTACCGCAGCAAAGTCGAAGATCCGCGTTGGCGCAATGCCTGGGATTGGTGCCTGTTCCTGGGCGGCACGCTGCCACCGGTATTGCTCGGCGTTCTGGTCGGCAATCTGATTCTGGGCCTGCCCTTCCATTTCGATCAGGACTTGCGGCCGTTTTACGACGGATCGTTCTGGGCCTTGTTGAGTCCGTTTGCGCTGCTATGCGGGGTTGTTGGACTGTTGTTGACTACCTTTCACGGTGCGCTGTTCCTGAAATGGCGTAGCGAAGGCGTGATTCACGATCGCAGTGTGTTGGCTCTGGAAATACTCGGGCCCATGCTGCTTGCCGGAATGGCGGCGGTCACGTTGTGGGTGTTCATAGGCATGGACAGGCCGGAAATCACCCAAATGGCGGCGACCGATGCACCGTCCAATCCCTTGCATAAAACCGTGATAGCCGACGGCGTCAGTTGGTTGCAGCATTTTCTGACTTATCCCTGGATGCTGGTCGCGCCGGTACTGGGCTTTCTAGGCCTGACTGCCGCATGGCTGCTCGGCAAGGGAGAATCGAGGATGGGTGCTTTCCTTTTCGGCAGCGTGGGGATCACGGGTATCGCGTTGACGGTGGGATTTGGCCTGTTTCCCTTCCTGCTGATTTCCTCGACCGATCCCAATTCCAGCCTGACGCTTTGGGACGCCAGTTCCAGCCATACCACGCTGCTGCTGGCATTCTGGATTACCGTGATTTTTCTGCCCTTGGTACTGCTTTATACCCGCTGGGTGTACAAGGTGATCTGGGGTAGCGTCACCGAAGCGGCCATTTTGAAAGACACTCACACACTTTATTAAACGAGGAGAGACAAATGTGGTATTTCACCTGGATACTCGGCGTAGGCTTTGCGGCCGCATTCGCCATCATCAACGCGATGTGGCTGGAATCGGTGTGCGACATCGATACTCACGGCATCGATCAGCCCTGCGATAGTTTGAAAAAAGACGCCTGAGATTGAAAGCCATCGGTTGCCGGGGGCGGAGCATTCAGGCCCCCTGGCGCTGCGGGTACCGTCCAGCGACCCCGAAAAAATTGCCGGATTTATTGCTTAGGGTGTGGCAATCGCGGAAGATAGACCTTAATCCTTTAAGATTTTAAGGTCTAAAAACCAATGAAGCGACTGTCCCTTCTCTATATCCTCATATTGGCCGTGGTGGGCGCCGCCATCGTCGGCGTATTGCAACTAGGCTCCTCGCTACCAATGCCACAGGGCACGCCATTGGTGGTTCAGGAAAAGGCAGTCACGGTCGCGGGCCATGAGTCGGCGTTTACCGGTCTGATGCAAGGTCTGCTGGCCAATCTCGATCACCCTCTGAGCCATTTGTTCGTCCAGTTGCTGGTCATCATCGCCGCGTCGCGAATGATGGGAATGCTGTTCACTCGCATCGGACAACCCGCTGTCGTCGGGGAAATGGCGGCGGGTATCTTGCTGGGGCCGTCCCTGTTTGGATGGCTGGCTCCAGAGGCGTTCGGATTCGTGTTTCCCAAGGATACGCTGGGCACGCTCAAGCTGTTGAGCCAGATCGGCGTCTGCTTCTTCATGTTTTCCGTGGGCATGGACGTCAACATCAAGCATCTCAAGGGCAAGGCTCAGGCTGCGGTAGTGGTCAGCCATGCCAGCATCGTGATCCCCTATCTGCTCGGCGTGCTGTTGGCCTATTTTCTTTTCACCGATCTGGCGGTGCCCGGCGCCACGTTCACCGCCTTCGCCTTGTTCATGGGGATTTCCATGAGCATTACGGCTTTTCCGGTTCTCGCCCGCATTTTAAGAGAGCGCGGCCTGGCCACGACTGTGCTGGGCAGCACGGCCATCACCTGCGCGGCGGTGGATGACGTGACTGCCTGGAGCATACTGGCCGTCGTGGTGGCCATAGCCAAGGCGACCAGCCTTGGTGGTTCCGCGCTGAACCTGCTGCTGGTCTTGGCGTTCGTCGCCATCATGGTTGCCGGCGTAAGACGCCTCCTGCCGCGCTGGTTGGGCGAAGAACGGCTGGAGCAGGATGAGCCATCCAAGGGGACGCTGGCCGCCATTGTCTGCATCGTAGTGGCTGCGGCCTTGAGTACCGAAATGATCGGTATTCACGCCCTGTTCGGCGCGTTTCTGGCCGGGGCTATCATGCCGGAAGCACACGACTTCCGGCATAAGATCAGCATGCGGGTGGAAGATTTCAGTTCGGTGCTGCTGCTGCCCTTGTTCTTCGCCTTCACTGGTCTGCGCACGCAAATCGGCTTGCTCGACGATTTGCAGGGCTGGCTGTTGTGTCTCTTGATTATCGTCGTCGCCACGCTCGGCAAACTGGGCGGCAGCGCGGTCGCGGCGCGTCTGACCGGCATGAGCTGGCGGGAGTCCTTGCAGCTAGGAGCATTGATGAACACGCGAGGACTCATGGAACTCATAGCCCTGAACATCGGTTACGACCTTGGCATCCTCTCGCCCCGTCTGTTTACGATGTTGGTGATCATGGCGCTGGCGACGACGATGCTGACCGGACCGTTGCTGACGTTTTTCGGAAGGCAAGGGCTTGCGGCGGATAATGTTCAGGAGCCTTCCCATGCGTGAAGGCACTGGTCGCGACCGATGCGCCTCCTTGCGTTGGCGGCATCGTATAGCGCACCTTATATCGGGTTGGACAAGGCGCCAGAAGCGGCGCTGGCGGCATTTGATTGAGGTTTTGTTGTGTCGCTGATGCGACGGATCAATTTGAACGTCGGTTCGCGGACCGACAGCCGCGATACTTTTCTTTGCGTCGCCAAAGAAAAGTATCCAAAAGAAAGGCGCCCCGGCATTCCGCCTTGATCCTGCGCTTCTCGCTTTTGGCGAGGGTTTTCGGAAGGGCTATCCTTAGCCCTCCGAAAACGAGCGGCATCCCTGCCACTCCCCTATCGGGCTACTCCCGCCAAAAGCTGCGATGCTCGGGGCGGAATAACGGGACCAAAACCATCCCGTAACTCAAAGGTAACCAAATAGTGGGGTACGACTCCAAAATGTAGGATGTGCCGACGCAAGGAGGCGCATCGATCGCGAACGATGCGCTTCACTTCCGTTCAGCACATCCTACGGCCCTAAATGTAGAATGGCATCAATCGCGAACGATGCACTTCATTTACATTCATCCGACGGCCCTTTGTCGTAAATGGTGCTTTTAAAATTTGCCGATTCGAAATTCAGCGCTTCGTGAAGATTTGTATTTTTCAAATTAGCGCCTTCAAAGTTTGCTCCCGCAATATCCGCATCTTTAAAGTTTGATCCCTCCAAATCCGCTTCTCGGAATTGCGCATTGGTCAGACTTGCTTTTTCAAAATTTACATGCCTTACGCACGCATAAGTGAAGTCTGCATCCTGTAGATCGGCTTTTGCCAAACAGGCCCCATCAAACAATGCCTCACCAAAGACTGCACCGTAAATATTAGCATATTCTAAATCTGCTCCTTCAAAATCGCCCCCCCAGAAAATTTGCCTATATATTGCACTAGCCCTCAAATCCAAGAAAGCTAATGATTCAGTAAACAAATAGTGCCCGCAACCCCGAAGATAATTTAACCAATTGCCAAAAGCATCTTCGTCCGGCAAATCGAGTTGAATAATATCCAAGGTTTGTTTGGCACACGCGGAATGTAATATTAATAAGGCTTCCTCGGCATTACATGATTGCCTGAGCATTTCCTGAAAATTATTCAACCCAATTTTCTCCATCGGCATGCCATGAGAAAATACCGATTTTATTAATCTAATTACTACTATTTGCCATTGTTGAACTTGCTCTATCGGTAACAATGCAACCTGATTATCTATAAAAGGTTTAAGGTAGTAACTAATACTGGTCGGTCCACAAATCTCGGCCCAATGTACTAACGCTTGGCGGTCATCCCAACCATCATCAGGATCGTCATCGTGTCGTTGCATCTGTTGGCAAACTCTGTCCAACATCCTGACGATGCGGCACGCGGTCAAATATTCGCCAAAGCTTTTGTGAGTAAATTCGAAGGTTTTATCGCCTTTAATTTCGCCGCTTTGCCGAAAATAAAATGCCGTTAACAGGCGAGTGACACCTTTTTCCGCACCTTCTTGAAACTCTTCTAAATAACGCTGAAGATTACCTTTTTGGCACCTTGCTTGGATATTACCGACTGTAGTCGTTCTACCGTCTTCATGCCAAATGGCTAACGCAATTTCTTCCAAGATTCGACAAAAATTGGCAAAGGTTAGATTACCTATCCCTTGGTGTCGGCGATTATTGCCTTCATACTGACGTTCGTATACTGCCTCTAATAAATCATGATAAACCAGATTTAAACTGGTGTCGGAATCAAATTCTAATTGCTGGCGCTGATAGCTTAACGCCACTAAATAGTTTAATAAAGGCCAACAGGTTATTTCCTCCAGGTTATCTCCCGACAGATTATCCGGCATAAATTGATAGTTGTTACCGCTGACTACTCCATATTTATTCCACCAAATATGTCGTTGATCTTCATTCAGTAAATCCTGTACGTCTTGATATTGCTCTCGCTGTTTTTCCGGAACAAAGTACGGCAACACGTGCCATATTTGTTTGGGTTGTCGGAGTTTATTGGCGTTAGCTTGCACTGCCAAATCTCGCCCGCTAATCAATATTTGCCGTTGCAATTTTTGAGCAGCAAAGTGATCGAGTTTACGTAAAACTTCATCGATAAATTCCTGCGCCACTTGCGCCGCAGCTTTGCCTTGCATCGACAGTTCATCCAAACCATCGAAGATTACCAATAATC
>JAJRDU010000228.1 GCA_028748685.1 Methylococcaceae bacterium | reverse complement strand
CGATAGGCTGGGCCGGTTATCTCACCAGCTTTCTGGATAACTTCGGCGTGCATTTACCGACCTATCTCACCACGGCCTATCTGGCCAATCCCGAGGCGGGCTTCATCAACCTTCCGGCGGTAGCGATCATTCTATTGCTGACCGGCTTACTGGTGATCGGCATCCGCCAATCGGCGATATTCAATGCCGCGATGGTGCTGATCAAACTATCGGTGATCGTGGTGTTCATCGTCGCCGGAGCAGGCCATATCGAAACCGAAAACTGGTCCAACTTCACGCCTTTCGGCTTCGGTGGCGTGTTGACCGGCGCCGGGGTGATCTTCTTCGCCTATATTGGTTTCGACGCGGTTTCCACCGCCGCGCAGGAAGCGATTAACCCGCAAAAAGACGTACCTATCGGCATCATTGCCTCGCTGGCGGTTTGCACCCTGCTGTATATTCTGGTGGCCGGCGTACTGACCGGCATCATTTCCTATACCGAATTGAACGTCGCCGCGCCGATCGCGCTTGCGGTCGATCACGTCGGCATGAGCTGGCTATCGCCCATCATCAAGATCGCCGCCATCGCCGGATTGACTTCCGTGATGCTGGTGCTGCTGATGGGCCAGAGCCGAATTTTCTTTTCGATGGCCAAGGATCAACTTCTGCCGCCCTTATTTGCCGAGGTTCATCCCAAATTTCAAACCCCGTATTTGTCCACCATTCTGGTTGGCGTGGCGGTTGCTCTGCTGGCCGGCTTCATGCCCATCGAGAAACTCGGCGAACTGGTCAGCATAGGCACCCTGTTCGCCTTCGTGCTGGTTTGCGGCGGTGTATGGATCTTGCGGAATAGCCACCCTGAAATGGAGCGCCATTTCAAATGCCCGGCGGTACCCTATGTGCCGGTCGCCGGCATCTTGGTCTGTCTGGCGTTGATGGCGGGTTTGCCAATGGATACCTGGATACGCTTGTTTGTCTGGTTGTTGATCGGCTTTGGGATTTATTTCGGCTATGGGATGAAGCATAGCCAGTTACGAGGATAGTTTTTTGGTGTCGCTAGGGCGACCGCTGTTTAGAAATCGGTTCTCGCGCCGACAAGCGAGGTACTTTTCTTTGCTTGTCCAAAGAAAAGTACCCAAAAGAAAAGACACCCGGATGCCGCTTTGATCCGGTGCTCGGCGCGGTATACGGGACAAAAAACATCCCGTTATTGACAGCTGAACGGACAAGTTCGATTTAAAATGTAGGGTATGCAATCGTATACCATTTACAATATTCCCCTCCAGCCAAAACCTCAAAAGGTAGGCGATGCTTACGAGACCGTGAAAGAATCGAGAATCGCGGATAGTTCTATTTTGTGGTGGCCGGTTATTAGTGGGCTGATCTTCTAAGGTACAAAATTCCAGCCTTGGCAAAGCGGAATTAGCCAATTAAGCCTGATTTTTCAGCCATTTTAGGCAAAAACCTGGATTCTCTAACCGCTGGGCGCAGTAATCCCTAAAGGCCGCTGCACCGAGTATATTCAGTACTCGGGTAAAGTTGTAACACAAGGCTGATGGTCTGATTCAGGAGTTTTTGTTCGTCGGCTTTGGACTCCTGTCCGCTCGCCGCACTTCGCCTTCCCTGGCGGGCGGTGGTTAAAGAAGAGATACCTTCGCGCAGCAATTCGACGGCACGGCGGAAACTGACGCAGAGCAACTTCATTGCCCAATCGATAGGGCCGCCCGCCGCACCGCAGCCAAAACAATGCCAGAGGTTTTTCGCCGGGGTCACCACCAGACGCCGTACTGACACTTCATTTTTTAGCTGTTCTAGTTCAGCGGCGGGGATGCGTGCCATTTCGTGGATTCTCCAAAACCAGTCAATATGAACATAGTATTTTTACGCCATACATTTACGTATACTATTGCAGGCTTATCTGCATGCCCGGAGTACACTAGGTATGTATCAATCCACTTTAAGGTTGTTAACCACATGCCTTTTTCTACCCGGCTATCCACCTTACGCAAGCAACGGGGCTTGACTCAAGAAGCCCTGGCGGACTTGATCGGCATTACCAAAACGCAGATTTACCGTTACGAGAATGGCACTTCTCAGCCGACACTGGATGTTATCAAAAAATTAGAGGTGACGCTTTGCGTCACCTCTGACCAGCGTGTTTTTGAAGAACACGAGCGGCAACCGGATGACAGTTTGCTACTGTTGATGGAAGGCGTTTCCCGGCTGGATTCCGAGGAGAAGTTCGTTATCCGGGAACGGGTCGAAGGGATTTTGCTAAAACATGAAGCCAGACGCTTGGTACACAAAGCTTCATAAGGAGACGCACTATGCAAACCGCAAAGCAATCGGCAAAACAGTTGAATCAATAAGCGACATTATCTGCGACAAAAGGCCAAGGAATCCCACTCCAGACGCTCCCAAGCGGCTCTGGAATGAAATATGACAAAGTAGAATTAATCACTCTTACTCAGGAGAAACAATGAAGAAGATACACAAACTGGCCCTAGCTGGCTCGCTGGCGCTGATGTTGGCGTTCACCGGAGCCCGGGCCGATACCGCCGCGGATAAATTTGGTCGTGGCCTGGCGGGTATGACCTTGGGTGTACTGGAATTGCCCGGTAATATCGTCAAGGAAACTAAAGCCAAAGGCCCCGTAGGTATCCCTGTTGGTTTGGCGATGGGCGTGGGTATGATAGTGACGCGCGAATTGGTCGGGGTATACGAATTTCTCTCCGCGCCCTTCCCGGTGCCGGCGGGTTTCAGACCGATTCTGCAGCCCGAATATCCGTGGGGCTACTTCAAGTAAAGCTGGCTGGCGTTTTCGCCGGCTAAGCCGCCCGGCTTGATAGCGGGGCGGCTTAGGCTCGGCGGCCGAGATAAAACCTTTTGAACGACGGATTTTCCTGAAGTTTTTCCGGCGATATTCAGGTTTTTGGTGCTCGGCTTGCCATTGTTGAGCCTATACTCATGAATTTCCAGGGCCTCGGCGCGGATATGGTCACAAAAAGCACAGATGGAACCATCCAGCAGTAGCATCTCATCCGGCGATAATTCATCGCCGCACCGCGAACAATAAATTGACTGTTGTGACGTTTTCATTGCAACCCTCCTGATGAGTAAGTGAGGAGTACAGAGTAAATGTTGCAAAGTGTGCTTTCTGTTAAAAAAGCTACTATTTTAAGGAATCATAGTTCATCTAAGGTAATAAGGCTCAAGATTTTGCGGCCTAGGCCTTGGATTGGTGGATTGAAGGTACCGAACGAAACGGATCGATCACCGTTTGTCTTTATCGTGGCGTATGTTGGGGTCTGGTGTTTCATCCCTACCTCCTTGTCGGGGTTAATCAAAACCCGGATTTTGCGACATTTCGCAATCTATGCTGATGCGTTGTGGCTCGGCATCCAGCTTTAGGGCCGTCAGTTGTCCGCCCCATAGGCAACCGGTGTCGATGGCGTAGCAGTTATTTTCCTGATAAAAGCCCAGCGTCGACCAGTGACCGAAGATGACGCGCATATTCAGGCTCTTGCGGCCCGGCACCGCATACCACGGCAACAAGTGCTCGGGTTGAGTCCCTGGCGCGCCTTTTTGCGAAAAATCCAGCACGCCGTCGGCGGTACAATAACGCAAGCGTGTAAAGCAGTTGACCGCAAAACGCAGCTTCTCCGATTTAGGTAAATCATCGCGCCAGACCGCCGGCTTATTGCCGTACATGCTCCTGAAAAAGCGCTCGTAATCGGCGCCCTGCATGGCCTGTTCGGTTTCCAGCGCCATTTGCCGGGTGAGATTAAAATCCCACTGCGGTGGCAGGCCGGCATGTAGCATGCAAAAAGTGTGGTTGTGATAAAACAGGCGCTGGTGCCTTAGCCAGCTAATCAGCTCTTCGCAATCCGGTGCCCGTAAAACAGCCCCTAAGGTGTCTTTCTTGCCGGATTTGCCCAGCGATACCACGGTGGCGATCAAATGCAGGTCGTGATTGCCCAGTACGGTAACCGCCGCCGAACCCAGGCTTTTGACGAAGCGCAGAGTTTCCAGCGACTTGGGGCCTCGATTGACTAGATCGCCGGCCAACCACAGTTGGTCGGGACCTGGCTCGAATTTCACCATGTCCAGCAGGCGACGCAACTCGTCGTAGCAGCCCTGAATATCACCGATTGCATATATCGCCATCAGTGCAGGGTTCTAGGAATCGATAGCGTGAATCTGGGGATGGGAGCCTTGAAATTTTCACCGCTGTCGGACTGCATTTGATATTTGCCCTGCATCACGCCGACCGGCGTTTCTATCATCGCCGCACTGGTATAGCGGAACGAATCGCCGGGATTCAGATGCGGGTGTTCGCCGACCACGCCCTCGCCATTGACTTCCTGAACCTTGCCATTGGCATCGGTAATCAGCCAGTGCCTGGTCAGCAGCTTGGCGGGCGTGGAGCCCACGTTGGTAATGGTCACGGTATAGGCAAACACATAGCGATTCTGTTCGGGCGACGATTGCGCCTCGATGTAATGTGGCGTGGCTTCAACTAAAATTTTGTTTTTTTCGCTCATTGATAGATGATGTGGAACGTAATACCGATATTTGATCGCAACTCATACACAAACGCAAGAAACCAATCCCATGATGATGAAATCGGCTCTGTTAGCCATGCTGCTGACCTTTCCTTTAGCCTTGTTGGCGGAAGATAGTAAGGATTTGTTTGCCGCGGCGGCTGCCGGCAAACGGGAGCGGGTTGAAGCCTTGCTAGCGCAAGGCCTGGAGGTTAACGGCAAGATCGAACAGGATAGAACTGCGCTGATGGCGGCCAGTTTTAACGGCAATCTGCGTATCGTCAAAGCTCTGCTGGGTTATGGTGCCGACGTCAACTTGGCCGACAAATTCGGTTCGACCGCATTAAGCGATGCGGTGATGTGTGGTAGTGCCGACATCGTCAGCGTATTGATCGCACACGGCGCCAACGTCAATGCCGCAGACAGCCAAAGCGTTAAAATCCTCGATAAAGCCAAAAAACTCGGCCGCGAAGACATCGTCAAGTTACTGGAAGCCGCCGGCGCCAAAGGCGCGGAAGCCAAGCTGGAAGAAGTCATCCCGGGCGGCGGAGAAAAGAAAGAAGAACCTAAAAAATAACGGAGCAATTCAAGGTTCAAAACGGCAGTTTCGCAACTCGCACCTAACTAAACCCCGCTTAAAAAAGTATAAAGAATGACAAACTCACAAAAATCTCTACACATCCATATCCTCGGAATCTGCGGCACCTTCATGGGCGGACTGGCACTGATTGCCCGCGAACTGGGCTATACCGTCAGCGGCTCGGACCAAAACGTCTATCCGCCGATGAGCACCCAGTTGGAACAGCAAGGCATCCGGCTGATGAATGGCTACAAGGCCGAAAATCTGGACTGCGAGCCGGATCTGGTGGTGATTGGCAATGCCATGTCGCGCGGCAATCTGGAAGTGGAAGAGGTGTTGAATCGAGGTCTGCGCTACACCTCCGGTCCGCAATGGCTCGCCGAGCATGTGCTGCAAAACAAATGGGTGTTGGGCGTGGCCGGTACTCACGGCAAGACCACCACCACCAGCATGTTGAGCTGGATACTGGAATTCAACGGCTTCAAGCCGGGCTTCCTGATCGGCGGCATACCTCTCAATTTCGGCATCTCGGCTCGCTTGGGTGAATCGGACTTTTTCGTGATCGAAGCCGACGAATACGATAGCGCCTTCTTCGACAAACGCTCCAAGTTTGTGCATTACCGGCCCAGAACCGCGATCCTAAACAACCTGGAATACGACCACGCTGACATCTTTGAAAATCTCGACGCCATCAAGAAACAGTTCCATCATCTAGTGCGTACCGTGCCAAGCGAAGGCTTGATTATCGCCCCGGCTTGTGAGCAGCATGTCGCGGAGGTATTGGAAATGGGCTGCTGGACGCCGGTTGTCAAAACCGCGATCGATGGCGAAGGCGACTGGCAGGCGCACTTGCTGAAAGAGGATGGCAGCAGTTTTGCGGTTAATTTTGAAGGGCAAGATCAGGGTTTGGTCGACTGGGCGCTGACCGGTCGCCACAACGTCTACAACGCCCTGTCGGCGATCGCTGCGGCCCGGCATATCGGTATCCTGGCGAAAGATGCGATAGCGGCTCTACAGCAGTTTCAAAACGTCAAACGGCGGATGGAAGTCATCGTCAGCCGTAACGGCATCACCGTCTACGACGACTTTGCCCACCACCCCACAGCGATCAAGACCACCCTGGACGGCTTGCGCAAGCAAGTCGGCGGCGAAAAAATCCTGGCCATCGTCGAGCCGCGCTCCAACACCATGCGGCTGGGAGTGCATACTCAATCATTGGCCGAATCCCTGGCCGAGGCCGATTCCGCCATCGTCTACCAGCCTGATAATCTAGGTTGGGATTTAAGCCGGTTGTTGCAATATGGTAATAACATTCAGATATGTAACAGTCTGGATACCATCATCGCCACCATCAAGGCCGAGGCCGGCGGCGTTTGTCATGTGTTGTTGATGAGTAATGGCAGTTTTGGTGGGATCTATCAGCGCTTGCGGGATGAGCTGTAGGGGAGGGCTGTTTGGGGTTATTGGTCGGCCGTTTATGGGCTGCTTAAACATCTAAGCCCGACAGGCTTCCTCGCGCAGCATTTGCCGAAGCAAGCCAAGCATTGCTATGTTTTCGTGTAAATACCATCTTTATCCGCCATTAAACCGATGGCACAGAGGAGTGAATGAGACAAAATCATTTTTTTCGAGCGTTTGAAGGCCTGCGCGGTGTAGCCGTCCTAAGTGTAGTTATTTTTCATTGTACTTACGGCTGGCCCGGCTATCTGGCCGTCGAATGTTTTATGCTGCTTAGCGGATTTGTTCTCGCGCACACTTGCCTCGACCGCAGCGATCGTCCGGACGGTAAAGAGTTTGTTTTACGCCGCCTGGCGCGTTTATATCCTATCCACTTTCTGGGAATACTGGCCTATGCGCTCGTTTATTGGCTAATCCATGATGGGCAATGGCCGTCCTATCCCGACGGGACATTATTTACCTTGCTTCAACATTTGACGCTCTTACACAATGTCGGCTTCAATCCTCACGGCTTAACCTGGAATTTTCCGGATTGGTGCGTCAGCGTCGAACTTTGGGTTAATGTGATTGTATTTTTCGTGCTGCCGTTGCGTATGAAAACCGCGCACCTGTTATTGATTTCACTGGCAGCATATCTGCTGATATTCAATAACAGTCATCGGCTAGGTGTACACCACGAAGTCTACTGGGGATGGCTTGCCTCTGGACTGGTGCGCGGATTCGCGGGATTCATGCTGGGTTGGTTTGTTTACAGAATCCATGTCGAATTGAAAAGCGGCCGTTTGATTTCCCAATGGTCTGCCACATTCATGGAACTGCTGATACTGGCGTGTCTGGTTCCGATTTTCTGGTTGCGCTTGCAAGATGGCGAAACCGACTTTATCGCCTTGGGATTGATGGCTCTGCTGCTGCTCGTGTTATCGCAAGAACGGGGAGCAGTAAGCCAAATATTAAGCACCTCTGTTGCCGTCTATCTTGGCCGTATTTCTTATCCTATCTATATCTTGCACATTACCGTGCTCGATATTTTCTACCAAAATCAATGGCACGCCGGCACGCTGGGCTTACCGTTATTTCTGGCCGAGTTTATCGTTACCGTAGTCGCCGTCAGCAGCCTCGCGCATCATTGGATCGAAGAACCTTGCAGACGCTGGTATGGCCGGTATCGTCAAAATCAACAGCTAACTCTGGCGATGGCGGGGCCGTAGAAAGGTGGTTGGGTTGGACGACAGCCAACCTAGCGCCGAGGGCATTCCTGCTAAATATTGGGTTGCAGAAAGCATACAGCCTATGGGGCTAGGATGAATACTCTTGCAAGTCTGAGCTTCATAAAGCCTCTGTAGGGTACGCATCGCGTACCATTTACAATTTATCCGACAGGCAAAACCCAACAAAGGTACGCGGTGCGTACCCTACATGGCTTGACCGCGAGGTTGGACGAAGCCGCTAACGCGGAGAAGATCCCGAGCGTCTGGTTGTTTATAAAATGTAACCTCACGCCTTCATTACGAGGGAGCATTCCACGACGAATCATGAGGTTACACGTCAATGAC
>JAJRDU010000227.1 GCA_028748685.1 Methylococcaceae bacterium | reverse complement strand
CTGATGATTTTCGAGTTTTCGACGATTCGACTTTATCACTTTTGAACAGGCTCATTTTTCTTTTTTGGCCATTCGAGCCAATAATTCCACTCAGTTTAGCGAGTTTTGCAAGTTCCTCTATCGTTTTGTATTTGCCGGACCCGTTCTCGCGTAACATGGAGTTGATCGGCAACAGCCTGTAAAGCCATCTCCCCTTGATCTTTCAAACCAAAACGCATGGTCAGTATAGCCGCTTGTTTTTCCAATAACGAGGCGACCGCTTTTACCAGAAATGCGGCTAATTCCTTGTCGATCAGTTCATCCATCGGCAAGCTGAACTGATGCTGTGCCATTTGTTCCATCAGCTGATGACTATCCTCGTCGTTATCTACTGCAGCATCCTGGGAATGCGTGGCTTGATAATAGTTAACGACTGGCAATAGGCGTAAACCGAACAAATCCGGATTAGGATTAGTAATATCGGATGGACTTTCATCCGCAGAAAAGAATGGACGCCGATGGTTAGTTGCGATTCTTGACAAGACACCTAAGGCGTTGGAGACTGCAAGTTTGCCGGAATAATCAAACGAGGAGCGCTCATCATGAGACGTAACTATATTTTCTACTTGGGATGTTTCCTCACCGTACTCAGTCTGCGGGCGGTAGGCGCTTATAAACATGAGCCCGGCGAGGTGGTACTGACGAATTGCCGCCAGATTTACACCAAAGGTATCATCAAGGCTAAGGTTGACGATGGTTACACCGTACATTTTCCTAAAGCCAGCGGTCCAATCAACTGTCCTCCATTTCGTTGGCATGCCGATTTTGTTATACCGTTTCAGTCGGTACCGGAATATCGCTTGCAGTTCTACGGTGGATTGAAGCGCGATATCGTGTTCCGTACCGGTGAAACTGTGTTATTACGCTTTGATCCCGACAAACGCATCGTCAAGAGCAAGGCAGCCATCGATATCGAAGCCGAAATTACCGACATCAGTAGTAACGGTGCGATTGCAGTCAAATTATTGAGTAAGGATCCGGATGCCGGGGCAACATTCTGGCAATGGGTTGGCAATAACTATATTGACTTGCGTCACAAAGCGCTGGAAGCGGAACGTGAAAAAAGATCGCAATGAAGCGAAAAATTTCAGCCTCCACCGATAAAGCCAGTAAAACTAGCGCTAATTCCTCATCCCAAGCGGCGGAATTTCGACGAAGACTTAACTCGGTCACTCGCCCGCCCGAAGATGTCAAAGGATGTGATTAGCAGCAATTGACGCTACTGTTTGGCACAGATGGATGAAGTCAGACCTTCGGCCAAGTGTTGTGGAATTTTCTGCTTGCCCATTATTCTGACAAACGAACGGAACTGACTCTTATAACGCTCCTTGATTTCAGCCTGCACACCGCGTTGCAAAAGTTGGCCCCTGAAGAACGCGGCATGCGCCTGATCGTTGAACAAACCCAGGGATAACGCGCCTTTCAATTCTCCGTCCGGCACGACCCAAATATCGGTAATACCCTTGGCATTGATCATCATCTTCTGGATCCGCGTCTGCTCTGAACTCTTAGCCGCCGGGTAATAGACCAGATAAGCCGTGGGCGTTAATACTTCTTTATAATAAAACTCGCCACGCAGAGTTTGTCCGGCTAGCCATGCGTTAGCAGTCTTTTCATCGGGAAAAGGCCCGACTTCATGGCAGACTATCGGCTGTGCTTGGATGGGGGCTGCTTTTTTAGGTTTTTCGGCTGGCCGCATTGCAATCGGCTTATCCGCCACATGCTCGCCATGCAATTGCTGCAATTTCGCCATGTCCTTATCTAGATAAGTGGAAATCTCGGCTCCGTGGCGCGCCTTTTCCAACTCATCGATCAACATAATCGTCGGCCGTCCCGATTGCGGAGTTTGGGCAGGCGGATTTAATGCTCCCTTATGGAACTCCCAAAAGAAAAATACGATGTTAAGCAGACTGATGCCAAGGAACAATGCTTTCATTCGGCTTTTCCATGATTGCAATAAATACTCAGACCTTTAAGCACCAGTTCCGGATCGGTAATAACGGTATGCTGCAATTGCCCAGCGACCGCTTCGGCATCGCCACCGCTGAGAATCAGCCGACAAGCCATATCCTGTCGGTGTAGTACCGCTTCGATCAAACCCACAGCGGCCAACAGCGTGCCGTTATCGATCGCGGCGACCGTATTATCGGCCAACCTCGCCGATGGATGTTGTTGGTGAATAAAGGTTAGGTCCACGGTATCGGCCGCCAGGGCTTTTTTCATCGAGCGCAAACCCGGAGTGATCAAGCCGCCCAAATGCCGGCCATCGGCATCGACGACATCAACCGTGATCGCGGTTCCGCAATCGACGACACAGCAACGGCCTGGATAATAGTGATGCGCCGCAAGCATAGCCAGCCAGCGATCGACGCCCAGTTTTTCGGGTTGCCGATAAGCGTTGCTGACGCCAAAGGCATTCGCCGTTGTCCGCGGAACAACTAGTTGGAGCGCCGGCCACAAGCTGCAGGCCAATTCCGAAACTTGGCTTAGTACCTGTTTGGCGGCAACCGAGGCGATCGCCAGTTTTCCGGGGGGGGCTAATCCACGCCAAACACGCTGTAATTCACCTATAACGTTGACCTGATGGTAATCGATCGCGTCTCCCCGTAGTATCAAGCCAGATTGCTCCATACCCCATTTCAAACGGGAATTACCGATGTCGACCAGAAGATTCATGATGCTCTAAAACTGACTTCGCCGGAAGCGAAGGCGCGCACCCTGCCCTCGTTGTCCTTCAACAGCAGCAAACCGTTTTCGTCGATCCCGGCTACAGTACCTTCATGAGAGTGCTGGCCGATGAATAGGCTAACGACCTTACCTCGCATGCAATCGTAACTACGCCATTCGTCGGCATAATTCTGTATACTTTCGTTTTCAAACTCCGCGATCACCGGCATCAAATGGTTAAGTAACAGTGCCGCCAATTCATTACGTCGAGCGTAGGCGGTTTCCCCCAGTACTCTGCTTAGGTCTATCCACGGCTGGTCGATGTATTCGGCCTGCCGAGCCGATAAATAAAAATTGACGCCCAGACCAATAACCGCATGACAAGGACCGCTGCTTTCGCCGGATACCTCGACCAATATCCCCGCCAACTTGCGCTGCCGCCAATAAATATCGTTGGGCCATTTCAAGCCGACGTCCCGCACCCCAAGCTGCCGCAAGGCGCGTACTACCGCGACCCCCAATGCCAGACTCAGACCGGCTATCGCCGCCGGACCATCTTGATAACGCCAGAGGATGGAAAGATAAATATTATGCCCAAACGGTGAGACCCAGGTGCGCCCTCGCCTGCCTTTGCCGTCGGTTTGATATTCGGCAAAACAAACGAGGCCGGATTCGCCGCCATTCCCGGCTAGTTCCATTAAATAACGATTGGTGGAGGGCATCGCATCGTGGATTTCCAGTCGCTTGATCAGTTGCAAGGCTGGCTGATCCAGATAGCCACTAATCCGATGGCTATCCAATAATTGCAAAGGTTGTTGCAAATTGTAGCCTTTACCTGAAACGGCGTTCAACTCCACACCCAACTCCGACAAGGCGTGCAATTGCTTCCAGATCGCCGAACGGCTGATCGACAAAGCGTGCGACAATTCGGTACCCGAATGAAATTTACCGTCGGCCAGCAACCTCAGTAATTGTTTCAGCGTTTCCGAAATAAGCATGGAAAACGTAAATCCGTCATCATTGCTCGTTTTTGTCACGCAACTGTTGCAGCTGCTTCTTGACGACGTGTCTGATCAGTAACTCCCTGTCGTCCTCCTTCAAATTGATGTACTCGACGCAGATGGCAAAAGGACGTTGAGGATTATCTTGGGAAATATCCTTGCATTGCACGACCCGACCGTACGCAACAATCACCGCCATGCAGGATGTCAACAGCATCCTAAGCTCCAACAATTGCCCTTTTTCGATCGGTATCTCGTTACTGAACGCCAATCCGGTGGCACTCAGGCTGACTTCACGCGTATCGTGCTCGGAAAACTGATCGTTCTGAGAGGTCACAGCCTGGGCAATCAGATTGATTTTAGTATCCATGATCTTCAGATACTCAAACAGCTCAGGATCGCGCCTCTCTAGTCTCGGCATCAACATTCGGGCTTCCTGAGCGAGCACATCCAGCGCCGTGGACAGCGAGCAATTACTCAACACGTCGTTTGAAACATGACTCAAACTATTCAGAGCGTTTTCATCGATGACCTTATGAAGCAAATTGATGGTATCGTTGACCCGAAAATAACGTCTTTTCTCTTCAATTTCATCCGCCATGCACTGTTTATCCTGACTTATTTCGTGGTTTTAGAAGGTGGGTATGATGGCGATTTTAGCGTATGCGATCCGAATCAGTCATTTTAATACGGTATCAGGATCTCATGTTGCAGCATCAATTGATTGACTTCTCTGCGCTTTATCGGCTGAACAGGCAAGATCAAGTCCTCTATCGCCAAGCCTCTGGCCTGCAAGGATTCAATTTCCACATATAGAGCACTGACGCCATAAATATCCAGCGCTCCGAAAACCGCTGCCGTATCCTTAAAACCGGCGGCCGCCGAATTTTGTCGCGTCTTTATTTGCAACACACCATCGTCGGCAAACAATACACTAACCTGCTGATCGAATGCTGCGGTAGTTAGCAACATATCCAGTATTTCTTGAACATAATTGCCGTCGTGCGGTAACCGGCGCAATACAAACAGATATTTTTTCATAGTCAGGTTAAGCGAACACGAT
>JAJRDU010000226.1 GCA_028748685.1 Methylococcaceae bacterium | reverse complement strand
TCAGCGAAATACCCACGGTGGTAAGCGGCCATAGGATGTGGAACATGGCGGTAACGGAAAATTGCAAGCGCGATAAAAATACCGGATCTTGTAAGACGTCCATCGACCCCCCCAGTTTGATATTACATTCTCTGAGTTTCCTCGTATTGCCTAGGATTGCGGCGGCATTAGCTTCCTGAAACAGACGCTTTGGTAGCGGCTTAGTTCAGTCGGTAGGGCCTTTTCGGTATCGATTGATGGCGCATGATTTAGGAAAGCAGTACCCAATGCCCATTCGCTAGGTTATTGAGTGTGGCCATAGTTTGTTTAGAAAAATAGGCGGAAACAATGCGTTAAGCCAGCGAATAGGTCTGACTGCTCTTGATATTAATCGATGCCGAGAAAGATGGATGTTGGAAAGGAATATGAAACCCACGCTTATCAAGATGTATTAAATAGACTGCGAGGGATTTAGCTCAGGATTTGCTAGCGCCTTTTCTATGGCATAAATTTATCTTCAGAGGCGTTTTTAGCTTTATATACCGGGTTTAATGGATTGTTTCCCGATGAGACCGCGTATTATAAAACCTAGTGTTTGTTTGAAATTCATGCTATATACCAGCCCAATTTTTGGTTTTTCAACAGCCGGTTAAAACCACGCCTATCGGAATTTAGGGGCCAAAAATCGCGGTTCCGGATCATGGAAAAAGCCCGGTCGCCAATGCGGCTTCCTGTGAGTCATTTAAGGGGACGGGTCTTTTAATAAGCCGCGGGTTGCCAGGAGAGTAACGCTATACCGAAGCTAACGATTCTGGTCTGGTTGGTGGCAGGGACGTTTTAGACGTAGGAAATTTACCTAAACTCACGGAGACTCACTATGCGGTACAAACATATCCCTAGATTGGCGTTCATGTCGGCAGTGCTATTGCTGCCGGTAACTTCTAATGTGTGGGCGCTGAACCTGCTGGACGAAAAAGAAGAGCTTGGCAAACATCTGTTCTTCGACAAGAACCTCTCCACTCCAGCCGGTCAGGCCTGCGCCGATTGTCACGGCGCCAGGGTAGGCTTTACGGGGCCAGATCAGTTCATTAATGCCGGTGGCGCTGTCTACGAAGGCGCGGTGCATGGCCGCTTCGGCAACCGTAAGCCGCCCGCGGCGGCTTACGCCGGCGATAGTCCAATCCTGAGCTATGACGAGAGTAAAGCTGAATGGGTCGGTGGGATGTTCTGGGACGGCAGAGCCACCGGTTCGACGCTAGGCGATCCCTTGGCCGAGCAGGCACAGGGACCGTTCCTGAATCCATTGGAACAGAATAATGCCAATGCCCAAGCGGTGATAGACAAGGTCATGGCTTCACCCTACCAAGATCTATTCCTGCGGGTCTGCACGGACAATGCCAAGCTTTATGAATGTATTGGCCGTTCGATCGCGGCATTCGAGCGATCGCCGGAAGTCAGCCGCTATACCTCCAAGTATGATTACTGGCTGAAAGGCAAGGCCAAATTGACGGGCCAGGAGCAGCGCGGCATGGAACTGTTCAACGGCAAGGCGAAGTGCGCTAGCTGCCATGCGGCGCCGCTTTTCACCAATTACAGCTACGATAACCTTGGTGTACCCAAGAATCCGAAAAACCCGTTCTACCTGGAACCGGAATGGAACCCCGACGGTAAAAACTGGATTGATGCGGGTCTGGGGGGCTTTCTCAAGGCGTCGGGCCGCGAGGAATCGGTATATGGTCCCGAGTGGGGCAAACAAAAAGTGCCAACCTTGCGCAATGTGGACAAGCGTCCGTTTAAGCACTTCGTGAAGGCTTACGGCCACAATGGCTACTTCAAGTCATTGCACGAGCTGGTGCATTTCTACAACACGCGAGATGTTCCGGGCGCGGGCTGGCCGGCTCCGGAAGTGGCGGAGAACGTCAACAAGACCGAACTCGGAAACCTGGGGTTGACCCATGGCGAGGAACACGCCATCGTCAAGTTCCTGAAAACGCTTTCCGACGGATACGATCCTAAAGACTAAATCTTTATGGCCGCCGGCTAAGCCTTGCGCTCCAGCTGGCGGCTGCAAAATGATCCAAGAGATACGCTTTGAGCACGGAATCGACGGCAGACCATTGATCTCGATTAGCCGAGCATTTGTTTGAGCGCCCGATGTCCTGGGATGAATTGCCGAAACAACTCCCATTACGCTTATTCACGTTGTTCCTAACCGTTACCGACAAATTCCCGGATGGCCAAACAAGGTGACAATAAATCAATTGCTTAATTCTACTTTGTCAGATTATCCATGAGTTCGTTATACCCGCCGGGAAGCGGATATCCAGAACCAAGGATGGCAGGCTCGAACCCGTCCATGGCGTCTGGATTTCGGCAATCCATGCTGGAATGACGGCTTAGAAAAGTAATCTGACAAAGTAGAATTATTACGATGGCAACAAATTTATTGTAAGGAGTGCGCCGTGCCTCAATCTCAGGCTTTACGCTGCCGGATTACCTTGAACCGCCCGATAGCCGGTTCGGCTTCGAGGAAACTCATCTAAATTGCCTTGACTAGGCATGGCACGACGAGCAGCGGATTGCGGTGGAGTGGATTGGAGAAAATTTCCTGTTATCTTTGTAAAATAACGAGCCCAACGGGCGCACGAACGATACGCTTCACTTCGCTACGTTCAGCCCATCCGGGCTAAGATATACTTTTTGCATATTAAATTTGGCATTGATGTGCAATGACTATAAATATAATAACTATAAACCAAGGAAACACGATGTTCTCATTGCAAACTATCTTTGGCAAAGGCGATAAATTTTATGGTTTACTCGAAGCCAGCGCCGAATCCGCGTGTGTGTCGGCCAGCGCCTTGATCGAGCTGCTCAGCTCCCCTGAAACCCAGCAATCGTTGGAAAAGTTTAAACAGGTACGCCGCCGGGACAAGGATTTATTCGCTCAAATCAGCGGGGAATTGGTGAATACTTTCGTTACGGTGCTGGATAGGGAAGATATTGAAGCCCTGAATAGCGCACTGTACAAGATTCCCAAGGTCGTGGAAAAGTTTGCGGAACGCCATACGCTAGCCTTGAGCCGTATCGGTGACGTGGATTACATCAGCCGTGCCAAGATGCTCGAACAAGCCTGCCAAGTTTTGCAAAAGTTGGTTGGAGAGCTGCGAAAAGGCATGGATTTGGATGAGGTCAAAAAATTAAACGATCAGCTTCAGACCATAGAGGCCGAGGCTGACCGGCAAATACTGGAGTTGTATCGAGACGTGGTTGTTACTGAAACGGATCCGATCCGTTATTTGGTCAAAAAAGATTTATTTGAAATCCTGGAAAAAGCCATAGACCGTTGCCGTGATGCCGGCAATGTCGTGTACCACATCGCCTTAAAAAATTCATAAAGGGATTTTTCATGCTGACATTGCTCTTGCTTGTCGTTCTGGCTGCGCTGGTGTTCGAATTTGTCAACGGATTTCATGATACCGCCAACTCCATCGCCACGGTGGTTGCCACCAAAGTCTTGACGCCGACGCAGGCGGTGATGCTCGCCGCAGTCACCAATTTAGTGGGGGCCTTATCCGGTACGGCGGTAGCCAAAACCATTTCCTCCGGACTGGTGGATACCAGTGTGGTGAATATCACCTCCGAAGTTTTGATCTGCGCGCTGACCAGCGCCATTATCTGGAACCTGATTACCTGGGCCTCGGGATTGCCGTCTTCATCCAGCCATGCCTTGATCGGCGCCTTATGCGGAGCGGCGCTGGCGGCGGGCAACAATAATCCCGACGTTTTGATCTGGGCAAAAACCGCGACCGTCTGGACGGAAAACAAGGGCTTGCTGTGGAAGGTGGTGATTCCGATGATCAGCTCGCCCATCGCCGGCTTTGCGTTGGGTATCGTCATCATGGGTGGTTTGATGGCGGTCATTAGTGGACTGAATTCCGCCGGCGGTGTCTTGGCGCGCATATCGCGCCCGAAATGGATCAATGCCGTGTTCGGCAAGGCCCAGCTGGTGTCGGCCGGATACATGGGCTTTGCCCATGGCAGCAACGACGCGCAAAAAACCATGGGCATCATCGCCTTGGCCATTTTTACCGCCAACAGCGCCGGCACGCTCGATCAGTTGCCGCACTGGGCCGAATTCCTGCGGCCTGATGGGGGGGAAAAGGACATCGACGCCTGGGTTATTTTTACCTGCGCGTTGATGATGGCGTTGGGCACATCGGTAGGCGGCTGGCGCATCATCAAGACCCTGGGCCATAAAATGGTCAAGCTGCATCCTATCAACGGCTTCGCCGCGGAAACCAGTTCCGCGACCATACTGTTGGCCGCCGCCCATTTCGGCATGCCGGTTTCCACCACGCATAGTATTTCAACGGCGATCATGGGCGTGGGCTTTGCCAAGAATCCACACACCCTTAAACTGACCGTCATCGAAAGAATCGTCTGGGCTTGGTGTTTAACGATTCCGGTTGCGGGCGGGATTGCTTGGGCTATGGTAAGTTTGTTGCTTAAGTGGCATTAGATCGATCGGGTCGGGGCGACGGGATTTCGCCCGTCACCTCTCCCACACCACAGGACATGCGGTTTTCCGCATCCGGCTGTTGAACCCGGCGATTTAAAGGGTCGCAAAATCCGAGGATAACCATAAGCCCCAGCGCCGCAACCGGGCATTGTTCAGCACCGTTTGTAGCATGGGACTACGCGCGTTGCGCCAAGCGCCTAGCGAACCACTGGCTGGTCTCTAGTGATACGGTTTCGCTTTCAGCCGCCGCAATACATTCAGCCGGCCCCGCCGCTTGCGCCAGCGCTGCCAGTCCCGGTTTAGGACACTTTCCATCAGATTTTCATTCAGCACCTTCTATTTCCTCTTCCGCCCAAGTCACAACTCGTATTCCGCTTCCTCGTTACCAACGGGAATCCCCCCGCCTCACTCGGTCACCAGCCCGGGTAGCTGCCGCAGTTGCAACGCCCGCCTGTTTCGTAATACTGCTCGCCGATTCTCGGAGATGTTTAAATGGCCTGTTTCTTGGTTCTTCTGCCCTTCGCTGACCGCCACGGATGGTGGAAATGCAGATTTTGCAGGAGCAAAAATCTGTCCAGCCTGTTTCCAGGCCTTCCTCGCTACTACGGCTTCCGCTGACTTCTCCAAAACGCTCATTCGTGAGATCTCCCCGGGTAAGGTGCCAAAAC
>JAJRDU010000225.1 GCA_028748685.1 Methylococcaceae bacterium | reverse complement strand
TTTGCTATCGGTTGAATCGGCGATTTTGGGAAAACCAGATTCCTAATCGATTGCTCACGCTATGCGTTGCACATGAGCCGGTCTTTCTTCAACCTGCAGCTTGTTCATAGCCATTTAAACTTAACGGTATTGCCCTACTTACTACTTACTACTTACTACTTACTACTTACTACTTACTACTTACTATTTTCCAATATTAGTTTCCAAGCGGGACTAGGTAGTGATCATCGATTTGATAGAGGAAAGCAGACAGAATGGATGAAGGGTTTCACGCCGATTTTCACGGCTTCGTGATTGATGGCGAACAAGGGCTCAGTTTTGCCGGCAAACCGGTCAACATGCATCCTAAGGAATTAGGGGTGTTACTGCTATTGGTAAGAAACGCCGGTAGACGGGTGTCCAAGGAAGACTTGATTTCGACGGTCTGGAAAGGCGTAGCAACCTCCGATGAAAGCATCGCCCGCAGCATTTCGGTCATCAAGGCCCATCTGCGACACGCCAGTCCGGGCGCCGAAAACCTGATCAAAACCGAGTACGGCTTAGGCTACCGCTTCCTCGGCCAGATAGGCAAACCGGCCAGCTACGTCAACGAAGAAAACTTCTTCATGTTGATCAATGTTTCCCCCAACTTTATTGCCCTTAAGAACGGCGAAGGCCGCTGGCAAATCGTCAATCGCTTCGGCTTGGAGCTCTACGGGTTAAACGACAAACCTTGGCAAGGCAAGACCAATGCGCAGTTGGCGGAGATAAGCGATACCTGCTATCGAGAATCCTTTGAATGGAACCGGCTATCCGACGAAGAGGTATGGCAGTCCGGCCAAGCACAACGCTTTACCGAGACAATGCTCTTATGCGGCGGCTGTAAAAAGCGCATTTTCGACATCACCAAAACACCGATCTATAACCTGGACGGCAGCCGCCGGGCGTTAGTCGTATTCGGAGAAGAGGTGACCGATCGCCTGGAAGCCGACCGCCAGCTTCGTCTTGCCAACCTGGTATTGACCCAGAGCGATGAGGCAATTTTGATCAGCGATGCCGGCAATCATATCGTGTTCGTCAATGACGCCTTTACCAGAATCACGGGCTACACCTTAGCGGAGGTCATTGGCCAAAATCCACGCATCTTGGCATCCGGACGGCAAAGCCAAGAATTTTATGCCGAGATGTGGCAAAGCTTGCTGAATGAGGGCAGTTGGCGTGGCGAAATTTGGGACAAGCGCAAGAATGGCGAAATCTACCCGAAATGGCTGAACATCAGTTGCGTCCATGACGACAGAGGCGCCATCTGCAATTATGTCGGCATCTTTACCGACATTTCCAAACGCAAGGCCAACGAAGCCTTAAAGACTTTTCTGGTCTATCACGATCCCTTGACAAAACTGCCTAACCGCCTTCTGCTTAAAGACCGTTTCGACCAGGCTGTCGGCCTGGCTTCCAGGGGCAATAACGGCATGGTAGCACTGTTATTTCTGGACATAGGCCAACTCAATAGCATCAACGACAGATTCGGACACCGCGTTGGTGACCGGCTTCTGGTTGCCGTAGCCAAACGACTGCAGTCCTGCGTCAGAGACGTCGATACCATCAGCCGGGTGGGTGGAGATGAATTTGTCATGGTACTGACGGATATCACCACTTTTAACGCGGTGTCCTTAGTCGCGCAAAAAGTACTCGACCGCCTTGCCGAAGCATTTGAAATTGACGAGTACCGGCCGACGATTTCGACCAGCCTTGGAATAGCGCTGTATCCCAGCGACAGCACTGATTTTGATACCCTGCTAAAATTGGCGGATACCGCCTTGTATCACGCTAAGGACTGTGGGCGAAACACCTATCGTTTTTACACGGAGCGCATGAACGTCGATGCCATGGAACGGCTGCATATGCGTAAGGCGCTAGACCAAGCAATTAATAACAACGAATTCCTGCTGCATTACCAACCGCAGTTTGATCTGCGGAACGGCCAGCTGCTGGGTGTTGAAGCGCTGATACGCTGGAATAAACCCGGAGCCGGCCTGTTAATGCCGGCTAAGTTTATTTCCATCGCCGAAGAAACCGGGCAAATCGTGGCTATCGGCGAATGGGTGATTCGAGAAGCCTGCCGTCAGACCCGCGATTGGCAACAACAGGGGTACACCCCGGCTCGGGTCGCCGTAAACCTGTCGACTTTACAGTTCAAGCGCGGTGACGTGATCGAAGTGATTACCGATCTGGCTCACGAAGCCGGACTGGACCCGGAGTGGCTGGATCTGGAACTGACCGAGTCGATCATGCTGCATGACGTAAACACTATTTTCGATGTCGTCGAGCATCTCAAATCGCTGAGTTTCACGCTATCAATAGACGATTTTGGTACAGGCTATTCCTGCCTGACCCATCTGAAACGCTACAAAGTCGACAAGCTCAAGATAGACCAGTCATTTGTGCGCAACATGGAAGTCGATCGCCACGACGTCGCGATTATTCACGCCATCATACAGCTGGCGAAGGGCTTGGACCTTCGCACCATCGCCGAGGGCGTGGAAACGGTCGGCCAGCTTGAATTACTGCGTGCCGAGGGTTGCGATGAAGCGCAAGGCTATTATTTCAGCCATCCCTTACCAGCCGATGAAATCGTGCGCTTTATGCGCAAAACCTAAGCTTGAGTGAATACGCGGTTCAGACCTTATAGCTTTCCACACGGTTTCTGCCATTTTCCTTGGCCAGATACAGGCTCTGATCGGCGCGACGTAGCAGCTCTTCAAATTCCATCGTTTCGTCAGGCACCACGGTTGCGGCACCCAGACTGATCGTTACGAACGAGGAGATTTTTGACCCCGGATGCGGTAACTGCATGTCTTCCACGGATTTCCTAAGGATTTCAGCCAATTGGGCAATCTGATCGGTATCGCAGGCGGCCACGACACAAAACTCTTCGCCGCCGTAGCGGGCAATCAAATCCCCTGCGCGCCTGAAATACCGCCTCATGGTTTTGGCCACATGTTGCAGACAATGATCGCCCTGAATATGGCCCATTTTATCGTTGTAAATCTTGAAGTAATCGATATCGATCATGATCATCGACAAGGGATAACCTTGGCGCATCGCCCGCTTCCATTCCCGATTGACGAAAAAATCGTAATAACGCCGATTAGGCAACTGGGTCAGCACATCCATATAGGCTAATTGCAAATGACGTTTGGCCTTGGCGAGCCTACGTGTCATTTTTTGATGGGTAAAAAATGCCACCAGCAATACGACCAAACCGGCCAGCGCGATGCCGATATGGGTAAACTCCAGTTGCCGGAGACGCGCGGACACAAATTCATCAATGCTTCCGGCGGGGATGCTAATGCTGAGCCCCCCATAGTAGCCACCTGCCTTGACACCTTGCTGAGCGTGGCATTTCAAACAGTCGTTATCGATCTTCAACGGCGCCATGTAACGGTAAAACGGCACGCCATCGATGCTAGCCGCTTCGCTAAGACTGGCTTCACCTTTTGTAAACGCTAGCAACGCGGACAACTCCCACGAATCCGGCTTATTTTCGGGACGCAATGGATTGCGGCTGGTAATGTGAAACCGAATACCGGTTTTGCCCTGCTCTATTTCGCCGATCTGAGGAGTCATATAAGCGGGGTTGATCAAGGTGAGCTTGTGGCCATCCTTGGTTTCCAGATCGCGTTCGGGAAGTTTTTGATAGGGATTGGGCTGAGTGTCGTCGCTAATCGGCACATAAACGCCACCATGCAGCGCATTCCAATGCCTAAGCAACACAATATGATCGAAAAACATCTCGGCCTGCCGGGTAGCGATCGCTTGCGCATAATTTTTTGTATCCGTCATTTGCTGATAGAAGGTCGATGCAATCAGCAGCAGCCAAAGCATGCCGTAAATCAGAAATGTATGCTTTTTCACTCATCCCTCCGATAGATATTTGCAGTAATTTCGCTCATGCCTACATTACCATCACGATATTAGTACAATTTCCTGCAGCCACACTCTGTGGCGTTTTAAAAACTGGGGACTTTATCATTTTCTAGGCGATCATTGATATATCCGTTTAATTAGCCACACTATAAATCAAGTATCCTAGTAAAATGAACGAACTAAATCTCCATTTTACAATGACACAGCCCGAACACGACCACGATCAATGCATCCGCAAGGCCATCGCCGCCGCCGAACAGCTCTGCACGACGCGCGGCGCGCAACTAACGCCTATTCGCCATAAAGTACTTGAGTTGATCTGGAATAGTCATAAAGCGGTAAAAGCCTACGATTTGCTGGATCAAATCAGACCCCTAAACGACGCAGCCAAGCCTTCGACCGTCTACAGGGCGCTGGATTTTTTGCTGGAACAAGGCCTAATTCATCGTGTCGAGAGCTTGAATGCCTTCGTCGGCTGCCATTGTTCGGGTACTCAACATGATCAGTTATTATTGATCTGTACTGCCTGTAACAATGTGGAGGAGCGCGCCGCCGCCGCAGTGATCCAATCGCTGAGCGAGGAACTTCGTGACGCCGGATTTACACCGCAACGCAAAACCATAGAAATTCACGGTTTATGTCATTCTTGCCAACAAAACCACACTCCGCCAACAAAAAACCCATAAACATTGACATGTATCAATATCCCTAGGTTCGTCTGACCTAGAATACAACCCATGTCAGACGCTTTCCTACCGTTGACATGATCCTCTTGAAAGATAGATGCTTGGGCGGGCGAGAATTTTTCTCCCCGCCTTTTTTTTTGGGCTCGCGGAATTATCCCTCTATAATCGCCACTCAACTCCAAGCCGCTCTATTTTTCGCCATGCTCACAGCCAGTCAAAGAACGCTCATCCGTCAAGCCGACCTATCTCTTGACACCCTTGATGAAGGGAGCTTTTGCGAGTTAATGAAGCACCCTGATCAAGTTGCGGATTGCAGCGACGATGAACTGATCGCTTTTTTAAAAATAGCCAATGCTCTGTATCGCGGCGGCGAACCCATCATCAGCGACGCCGACTACGATTTTATCTATCTGGCCGAATTAAGGCATCGCCAGCCTAACCACCCGCTGTTACACACCGTCGAACCCGAGCCGATATTTGCCGGCAAGACCGTCGATCTACCGGTCGTCATGCTTTCCACAGACAAGGCTTACAGCCGTGAAGAAGTGGAACGCTGGGCGGGTAGGATAGAAAAAGCCGCCACCGAACTAGGCAAAAATTTCGCCGAAATCGAGTTCAAAGTCACGCCTAAACTGGATGGCTATGCAGCCTACGACGACGGGCGAATGCTCTATACCCGTGGCGACGGCCGCAAGGGCACCGACATCACGCGGGTTTTTGAACGGGGCATGCAGGTCGCGGATCACGGTAATCGGGGCCTGGGTGCCGGGGAAATCGTCGTCAGCCGCAGCTATTTCAATGAAAATCTAGCCGACTTTTTCGACAACGCTCGTAACTTTCAGGCCAGCGTGATCAAGGAAAAGGATCTCGAAGAACATGCCGAGCAAGCCATCAACGATCATGCCGCGGTGTTTTATCCGTTTGCATTGTTGCCTTCATGGACTGGACCTTGGACCGAATTGATTGGCGACTTCGAAAACATCGTCAAGACCATCTGGCATCAGCTCGATTACGATGTCGACGGCGTGATTCTGGAAATTACCGACGAAGACATCAAACAAGCCATGGGCGCTACCCGCCACCATCACCGTTGGCAATTGGCGTACAAGGAAAATCTGGAAACCGCCGAAGTCGCCGTGCTTAAGGTAACACCGCAAACCTCTCGTTCCGGCCGCATCACGCCGGTCGCTGAACTGGAGCCCGTTCGGCTGAGCGGCGCATTGTTGTCCAGAGCCACCGCGCATCACTACAAAATGGTGGTCGACAAGCGCATAGGCCCCGGCGCAATCATTCGCCTGGCCCGTTCCGGCGAAGTGATTCCGAAGATTGAACAGGTGCTTAAACCCGCCGAACCACAAGTCCCCGAGCATTGCCCAAGTTGCGGGCACGAACTGATCTGGGACAACGATTTCCTGATCTGCCCGAACAATTTGGCCTGCCCGGCGCAAATCAGCAACAGCATGGAACATTTTTTCCGGGTGTTGAAAAACAACGACGGTTTCGGCGCGGCGACCATTAAGAAGCTATACGAACACGGCATCCGTAGCGTCGATGAGATTTATACGCTTGGCGCCGAACAATTCGAAGCCATGGGTTTTGGCCCCAAACAATCGCAAAATCTGGTCGATCAGCTGCTGCGCAGCCGTAACGAGGCGGTTGAAGATTGGCGTTTTCTGGCCGCCTTCGGAGTGTTCCGGATGGGACTCGGCAACTGTGAACGCTTGTTGGCACATTACGCCCTGCCGAATATTTTTAGTTTGACCGAAGCCGACATCGTCGCCGTAGAAGGCTTCGCCGAAAAAACCGCGACGGCGATCACCAACGGTTTCGCCAACATCAAGCCACTATTCGATACTTTGATGAACCTGGGTTTCAAACTCCAAGCCACTCAGAACAAATCGGCTGACAATAGCCACCCTTTGGCCGGCAAGACTCTGGTGTTTACCGGCACATTGCACAGCGGCAGCCGTGACGAACTCAGCAAACAGGCCAAAGCCAAGGGCGCCAAGGTCGGAGGCTCGGTTTCGGCTAAGACGGATTATCTGGTGATAGGCGAAAACGTCGGCGCCAACAAAATCAATGCCGCCCGCGAAAAAGACGTCGCCGTGATCAGCGAACAGGAATTCCTGCAATTGCTGGCCGGAGAAAACGCATGAGCCGCGATCGCCCCGTCGTATTATGTTTTTCCGGCCACGACCCCAGCGGCGGCGCCGGCATCCAGGCCGACATCGAAACCATCATCAGCCACCAGTGCCACGCCGCCAGCGTCATCACCGCGCTGACGGAGCAGGATAGCCACAACGTCAAGAAGCTGATTCCGCAACGGCCCGGCGACATCATCAGCCAAGCCGAAACCCTGCTGGCCGATTTTTCGGTGGCCGCGATCAAGATAGGCCTGATCGGTCATCATGAAACGGCCAAAGCTATTCAACAGATTTTGCGGGACCATCCAGCCATTCCGGTAGTACTCGACCCGGTATTGGCCGCGGGCGGAGGCACTGCCCTGGCCGACCGGCAGTTACTCGATGCGATAATCGAAGGTTTGCTGCCGCTCACCACGGTATTGACCCCCAACAGCCAAGAAGCCCGGCAACTTGCAAATCAGGACGATTTGGCCGACTGTGGACGTAGTCTTCAAGCCAAAGGCGCCGAATTCGTACTGATTACAGGCACTCACGAAACATCGGACTTGGTTCATAACCGACTGTTCATGCCGGAAGGCAAGACCGAAACCTTCAACTGGGAGCGCTTGCCGCACAGCTATCACGGTTCGGGCTGCACCTTGGCCAGCGCCATCGCCGCCCTGCTCGCCCAAGGTCTCGATGCCTTTACCGCGATCACTGAAGCTCAGGAGTTTACCTGGCAATCGCTGGCCGCCGCCTATAAGCCCGGCCAAGGTCAATACAATCCCGACCGTCTGTTTTGGGTGGAGTCATGAAATTCCCCAAACGCGGCCTGTATGCCATCACCCAGACCGAAGGCAGATCCATCGCCCAGGTCATCCAAGACGTGGAAGCCGCGCTGAAAGGTGGCGCCGTGGTGATTCAATACCGCGATAAACAGCCATTGGACGCCCACTATCTCGCCGCCCAGTTGTTGCAACTCTGCCAGCGCTACCAAGTACCGCTATTGATTAACGACGATGTGGAACTTGCGCTGACCGTCGGCGCCAACGGCGTACATCTGGGCCGAGACGACGGCGACATCGCCCTCGCCCGTCGGCGGCTCGGCCCGGAAGCCATCATCGGCATCTCCTGTTACAACGACCTAGAAAAGGCGCAAGACATGGCGGCCAAGGGCGCCGATTACGTCGCCTTTGGCAGATTCTTTCCGTCCGGTTCAAAACCCCTGGCGGCGCCGGCCGACATCGCCACGCTACGAGAGGCCAAACAGGCCTTGAGTCTGCCCATCGTCGCGATCGGTGGCATCCTGCCGGAAAATGGTGGACAGTTGCTGGCGGCGGGTGCAGACTTGCTGGCGGTGATAGGCGGCGTATTCGACGGCGATCCGGAAACCTCGGCTCGCGCCTATCAGGCTTTGTTTAACCTAAGCAACGGGGAATAACCATGACTGATCACGTCTATAAAAAAATCGAACTCACTGGCTCATCCAGCATCGGATTACAACAAGCGATAGAAAATGCGGTGGATCAAGCCTCGCACTCGATAGACAACATGCGCTGGTTCGAAGTCGTCGAAACCCGCGGCCATATCGACGACGGCAAGATTGCCCACTGGCAAGTGACCATCAAGGTCGGCTTCACGCTGCCAAGCTGATTGTTGTTATGCTTTTTTTCCAAATGGCCTCGAGTTCCGGGGCCATATCTTGGTCCTCATGCTGAGCTGACGCGATGGATATCAAGTTGCCGCTGGATGTCAACCTGCAAACGGCCACTACCAAGGCCGCTAATAATCCGCTGAACCTGAAGCTAAATCAGATCCTGGCTGCCAAGGTGGTCGATACCCAAATCATGCTCAATACCTTGACACTGAACGTAGCCGACAAACGTGTATCGGTGCAGACGCAACAACCATTGAACCTGCAACCCGGCCAAGCCTTACAGTTGCAAGTGGTCAAAATGCTTCCGGTTCTTGAATTCAGGATCGTCGGTCCCGCTTCACCGCAAGCCCCCAATCAGACAGCCACTCAGACTGCCGATGCCTTGACACTAAAACTGCTAAGCCCGCAAACACCCATTTCAGCCAACGCCTCCGCCAACCTATTGCTAAACCAGTTGGCGAAAGGTCAGCAGCTACAAGCCGCTATCGTCGATATCGCCGGCAACAAGCTAACCTTGCAGCTATTACCGGCACAGGTTCCGGCAAATGGCGGCCGAGCGACGCCAACCGCCGCACCGACAAATATCGGTAATCTGGTAATAACGCTGGACACCAAGCAATTAATTTTTACAGGCTCCGGAAACCAAGCCGCGCCCTCGCCCTCCCCGCTTAAAATGCCTGCGCTGGAGTTACCTGTGCTGACACCAGGCACCCAAATCAATCTGCAAGTGTTGAAAACGGGCGATCCACCGACTTTTTCCGTCAGCCTGCCGGTTACCAGCACGGAACAAAAAATCATCGAGCTATTTAAACAATTGTTGCCAATTCAGACTTCTTCCGCGCCCTTACTCAATCACCTGAATCAAATCCTGCCGGCACTGGAAAATGATGCCACGATCGCCGAAACACTGAAGCGGTTGGCGCAAGAAATTTTACGTTCGATTCCGCTCAAAACCCAATTGACCGAACCTGCGCAACTAAAACAATCGGTCGATCAATCCGGCCTTTTTTTGGAAAGTAAACTTGCCGAGCTGTTATCAGGCAAGGACGGTACCTCATTACAGGACGACCTAAAGTTTAAATTGGTCAAATTCGTGCATTTGCTGTCCCTGGAGATTGATGCGCAAGCCGAACAAAAATCGGCCATGGACAACACCACCGTTCTCAAGGAAGCCTTACAAAAAGCCCATGCCGCCTTGGCGAAATTGACGCTCGATCAGTTCCAATCCCTACCCAGGGATGAGTCCGCAAAACTTGCATGGGTACTGGAGTTGCCATTTTTCCATGACCAAAAAGCCGACACCGTGCAAATCGAAATTGAACGGGACAAGCAAGGCGCCCAAGACACTGATCAAAAAAACTGGGCAGTCAGCATTACCATTACTCCGCCCGAACTTGCTACAATACATTGCAGAATTTCCTGTTACGACGGCTCGGTCAATACCCGCTTCTGGAGCGACGGGCCTGATACCGTTGACAAAATCAACGCTCATCTCGATTATCTTAAACAACAGTTCGAACGAAATGGACTAAAAACCGGATTTATGGAAGCGCATCAAGGCAAACCCACACCAACAGATTCAGTTAAGAAACCACTGAGCAATCTGTTGAGTGAAAAAGTCTGAAGCACCCAATCCCCGAATACTGGAACACTCATGGACACCCAACTCGCCATCCAATCTCGCCGCTCGGTTAAACAATACGATCCCGAACATCGCCTGTCGGACCGA
The DNA here is from genome assembly GCA_028748685.1 of Methylococcaceae bacterium. GTDB lineage: Bacteria > Pseudomonadota > Gammaproteobacteria > Methylococcales > Methylomonadaceae > Methylomonas. The sequence continues at coordinate 406 of JAJRDU010000225.1, read as the reverse complement.
GAAATCGGCAATCTATTCTCGCTAGCCATGTTGTCTCCGACGGCCTTCAATATTCAGAACTGGCGCTTCGTCGTGGTTCGCGACCCCGAACTGCGCGCCGAAATACGGCAAGCAGCCTGGGATCAGGCACAGGTGACCGATGCCTCGCTGCTGGTAATCCTTTGCGCCGACCTGAAAGCCTGGAAAAAGCAACCCGAGCGATATTGGCGCAATGCCGCGCAACCGCTTCAAGATTTTCTGCTGCCAGCGATACACGATTACTACGCGGGCAAGCCTCAAGTGCAGCGCGACGAAGCCATGCGCTCCTGCGGCATGGCGGCCCAAAACCTGATGTTGGCCGCCAAGGCCATGGGTTACGATTCATGTCCGATGGACGGTTTCGATTTCGATCGGGTCGGCAAACTGA
>JAJRDU010000224.1 GCA_028748685.1 Methylococcaceae bacterium | reverse complement strand
TGAATTATCTGCCGATGTTTCATTCCTTCGGCTTTACGGTCGGCACCCTGCTGCCGGTGATCAACGGCATGACCACTTTCCTGTATCCGTCGCCGTTGCATTACGCCATCGTTCCGGAAATGGCTTACGAAATCGGCGCCACCATCATGTTCGGCACCAATACCTTCCTGGCGGCCTACGCCAAGAAAGCCCACCCTTACGATTTTTACAAGATGCGCTATGTAGTAGCCGGCGCCGAAAAGCTCCAGGAAACCACCCGCGCTACCTGGCTGGACAAATTCGGCATCCGCATCCTGGAAGGCTACGGCGCCACAGAAACCGCGCCGGTCACCTCGGTCAACACGCCGATGGATTACAAGGCCGGCACCGTCGGACGCTTCATGCCGGACATGCTCCACAAGCTGGAACCCGTACCCGGCATAGACCAGGGCGGCAAACTGCATGTCGCTGGCCCCAACATCATGCTGGGTTATCTGTTGCCGGCCAACCCCGGCGTGTTGGTGCCAACCAGCTCGTTGTATGGCGAAGGCTGGTACGACACCGGCGACATCGTCGAGGTCGACGAAGAAGGCTTCATCCGCATTCAAGGCCGCAGCAAACGCTTTGCCAAGATCAGCGGCGAAATGGTGTCCTTGGCAGCCGTCGAACAATTAGCGATCTTGGCCTGGCCGGAGGCGCTGCATGCCGTGGTCAGCCTGCCCGATCCAAAAAAAGGCGAGCAACTGGTGCTGTTGACCACCCATAAAGGCGCAACCGCCAAGCTGCTGATGGAGGCCTCGGAGGGCGTGGCGCCGATCAACCTGCCGAAGAAGGTTTTCGTGCTGGATAAATTGCCGGCCCTGGCGACCGGCAAAGTCGATTATCCGGCGTCTACCAAGTTGGCGGCGGAATTGTTGCCTCCGGAAATATGACAATGCTTTACCTTGAAAAGAAACTAGCGGTTTTGAATGATGCCGCAGATACTCGATTAGTCTCGCCCGGAGCAATCATTTCGGAGCTAACAAATTACGGGATAGGCGTTTCAACTCGGATAAATACCCATTTACCTGATTCAAGAAAATCAAATTTTAGGGGGCATATCATGGTCGGTTTTCGCTTTGCTATGGTCGGGTTCCTGGCACTAACAGCAACCTCAGGTCGTATTTTCGCGCAAGACGTGCTTTCCACCGCACTCGCCTCCACTCCAGCCGGCTATTGGCTAGATGCCGGGAAACTGGTAAAAGGAAACTCCAAAATGAGCGATGTGGCCTGGAACTGCAGTTCCGCGCCATGCCCTGGCAATGGTCCCCTGGCGTCTTCGATCTCTGGTCACACGGGTCCCAGTGCAATCATGAATGGCTGGAGTGGTGGTGCGCTGGACACGGACTCAAGCCGTCTCTTAGTCTGGGGTGGAGGCCACCAGGGATATTATGGCAATGAAGTTTACGGCTTTAGCCTAAAATCCCTGACCTGGAGCCGTCTTACGATTCCTTCTTCCACCGCCAACTGGAATCAAACTTCCTCACCAGACGTGCTACCAGATGGTACGCCGGCTGCATGCCACACCTATAACAGTCTCCAGTATCTTCCTGGAAAGGGATTCGCCATTTTCGGCGCCCTCTTCTGTAGCGACGCGGCATCGGGGATTGCCAATGGCTGGCTTCTTGACCTGTCAAAACAGAATCCTGACGCATTTGGAAAATGGAAACGCTCCCTCAAGCCAAGCCCTTCCAACAGTTACGGGGCATCAGCGGTGGATCCAGTAACCGGTCATATTTTCCAGGTCTGTTTCCAGATCGGCGGCGTTGATTACGCTTTCTATGAATATGACCCTACCAAAGACACCTGGACAAAGAGGGGCGATGGCGGTCTCGGCGTGGCTTATCCCAATGCGGCAATTGATCCCGTGCGCAAGAATTTTGTTGCAGTGGGCCAAGGAAAGATTTTCGTTTTTTCCACGACCACGGGCAATTTGACTACTCCCGTGACATCCGGCCCACAAGTTGTTCAAAGCGGACAATCGCCAGGTTTTGTTTGGTATGCCCCATGGAACAAGTTTGTAGGTTGGAATGGGGGAAGCAGCCTTTACCTATTAGACCCCGTTACCTGGGCATGGAGCGAACTTCCGGCGACGGGTGGGGCGGTTCCCACGGCTCCCAACGGTAGAGGCACCTATGGCCGCTTCCAGTATGACCCATTTCATAACGTATTTATGGTGGTCAACCGCTGGAATGAGAGCGTTTTTATTTATAAACCGGGTAAATAATGGCACCGTCTTGGAATATTACCGAATGAGCAAACACATCTACCCCCTCCTCGTCGCCCAATTCCTTTCGGCGTTCGCCGACAACGCGATTCTATTCACCGTGATCGCGCTGGTGATGCAATCGGCGCAGCCGGCAAGCTGGTATGTGCCGGCGCTGCAAAGCGTATTTCTGGTGGCCTTCGTGCTACTGGCCCCCTGGGTGGGATCGTTTGCCGACAAACACGCCAAATCGCGGGTGCTGATCATCGCCAACTTGATCAAGGCCGGCGGTGCCGGTCTACTGTTGCTTAAGGTGGAGCCGTTGATCGCCTATAGCATCGTCGGCATCGGCGCGGCGATTTACAGTCCCGCCAAATACGGCATCCTGCCGGAACTTGCTGGTCATAGCGGTTTGGTCAAAGCCAACAGCTGGATAGAGGGATCGACGATCCTGGCGATTCTGACCGGCATGGTGGTCGGTGCCAAGGTGGCCGATGCTTCCATCACCTGGGCATTGATCGGCACCATCGCATTGTTCCTGATATCGGCGGCAACCACGCTGTTCTTGCCGGTAACGCTCAGCAAAACCCCGCCGGAAGGCTCAAAAATCGTGGTGTTTTACCAGGAAGTCAGCAGCTTTTTATCACTGCCGCGCTCGCGGTTTGCGGTATTGGGCGCGTCGCTGTTCTGGGCGGCGGCGGCTTGTGTGCGGGTAATCATCATCGCCTGGGCGCCATTGGTATTGATGACCCACAACGCCAGCGACATCGCCGAGCTCACGCTGTTTCTGGCGCTGGGCATCATAGCCGGCTCGGCACTGGTGCCGCGCCTGATTCCGTTGGAACACCTGCGCCGCGCTCGGATTCCCGCTTATCTGATGGGTCTGCTGATCATCGCGCTGAGTTTTACCGACAGCCTCTGGCCGGCTCGTTTCGTGTTGTTTTTAATGGGCACCGCCGGCGGCATGTTCATCGTACCTATCAACGCCGCCTTGCAGGAATTGGGACAGCAAAGCATAGGCAGCGGCGGCGCCGTGGCGATGCAGAATTTTTTCCAGAACGCCGCCATGCTACTCTCGGTAGGCATATACACCCTGGCGGCATCGCAACAAGTCGGACCGATCGCTGCCTTGCTTGCCTTGGGTGCGTTAATGATGCTGGCGACGTTTCTAGTGGTCTTGCGTCTGCCCGATTCGGTTACCTCCTCCAACCGCGAATAAAACTCTCGACCAGCAAGCGCACCGTGGATTCGGCGTTTTCCACGCCGGTCCGGCCGAGATTGCCGTTCAGGGACAATACACAAACGCCATGCACCCCGCACCATAGGGCTCGGGCCGCCAAGCGGGCCTGATCCGCGCCGCTTTCCGGCGCCAGTTGCCTGAACAGGGCTTCTATCGGCGCAAAAATCAGCTCGACTTTTTGTTGGTACCAATCGGGAAGTTCATTGCTGTACTGTAAATCAGGCTCGAAAATGATTCGCCAGCGGTTATAATTTTCGGCCGCGAAGCCAAGATAAGCATCCGCCAACGCCAGAATCCGCTGGTCAATGTCCAGAGCGTCCGGAACCTCTTGCAACCGCAGTGCCAACTGGTCCAGGGTCCGCCCCTTGATATGCATCATCAGATCCTGCATGTTGGCGAACACCATGTAGATGCTGCCCACGGTGTAGCCGATTTCCAGCGCAATCTTGCGCACTGTCAGAGCTTCGACACCCTCATCGATTACGATAGCCTCGGCGGCGCTCAGTACCATTTCCCTGATTTGCTCCTGACTATGCTCACTTCTTCTAGCCATATTCCCTCTATGTGATGTGGAAAAAAGCCGCTACCATACACGACCTTGCAACCAGAATCGATACCTAACATGCAGAATGAACTCCTCGCCGTGGTTGACGACCGCGACTTAGTCATAGACCACCTCCCTCGCGGGGAAATACATGCCTCGGGTTTGCGGCATCGCGCGGTGCATATCCTGGTGTTTAACGATCAAGGCCAGTTGTTCATGCAAAAACGCTCGATGACTAAGGACTTGAATAAAGGTCTGTGGGACACTTCGGCGGCCGGACACGTCGATGACGGCGAAAGCTACGAAAGTTGCGCGACTAGGGAATTATCGGAAGAACTGGGCGTAAACGCGGAATTATGCCCGCTCTTCAAGCTCGAGGCGACGCCGGCATTGGGGATGGAATTCATTCAGGTGTATCGCTGCCTGCACAACGGACCCTTTTTACTGGCTAGCGATGAAATCGATGAAGGTGCGTGGCTAACGCCGGATGAGGTCTCGGAACGAGTTCATCGCAACGACCCGACGCTGACGGAGACTTTCAAGACTATCTGGCGGCAATATCGACAAATGGCCGCTGTTTAATACAAAAAAGCGCGACGCTATTGGAGTCGCGCTTTGCGTTTGGATCAGTCGATATTCATGCGTTGGCCGCCTTTTTTCTGGCTTTTCACCAGATTCAGCGTCAACACGCCGTTGTCGTAGCGCGCCTTGCTGGCCGTT
>JAJRDU010000223.1 GCA_028748685.1 Methylococcaceae bacterium | reverse complement strand
CCCGGTCCGCGTCACCGACCTGGCCGATTCGATCGAGTTTGCGTTTATCCGCTACCAGGAAATGACCTTCCTTCGGGACTCGCTGAAGACCAGTTTCTCGCTGATCCTGCTGCTGGTGTTGCTGCTGAGCATGCTGGCGGCGATCTGGGTGGCCTTCATCAGCATCCGCAACATCGTTGCGCCGGTCAAGGAATTGGTAAAAGGCACCCAGGCGGTCGCCGACGGCGACTATCAGCAACAACTACCGGTGATGAGCCAGGACGACCTCGGTTTTCTGGTCGAATCCTTCAACCAGATGACACGCCGCATCGCCCGCTCCCGCGACGAAACCCGAGCCGCCGGCCTGGAGGTGGAAAACCAGCGCGCCTATCTGGAAACCATACTCGCCAACCTCACCGCCGGGGTGATAAGCTTCGACGCCTCGTTTTACATCCGCACCGCCAATCAGGCGGCCTACCGGATTCTGCACATTCCGGTCAGCCATTTCGTCGGCCAGACCTTGCAAACATTGACCACCAAGCATGGCGAATTGGCCGAAATGCTGAACACCATACAACGCCTGCTGGAAAAAGCCGACGACATCTGGGAACAACGCATCGTGTTTCTAGGCCCCAACGGCCGCCAGGAACTCTTGTGCCGGGGCACGCCACTGTACCTGCAGAACGGCGCCCGGATGGGCGCCGTGGTGGTGTTCGACGACGTCACCGACCTGATTCAGGCCCAAAAAAATGCCGCCTGGGGCGAAGTGGCGCGGCGCCTGGCGCACGAGATCAAAAACCCGCTGACGCCTATCCAGCTGTCCGCCGAACGCCTGCAACACAAATTATCCAAGGAACTGCAAGACGGTTCGGCGGAGTTTCTGCAGCGAGGCACCCGAACCATCGTCCAGCAGGTGGAAGCGATGAAACGCATGGTGGACGACTTTTCCGAATACGCCCGCCCCTCCAAGAAACAGGTGGAAAGGATCAATCTGATAGACTTGATTCAGGAAGTACTGGCCCTGTATATGCAATCCGGCATCGTCTTCAGCTCTTCACTGCCGACCGGCCGGGTCATCGTCGAAGTCGATCCGGTCAGCATCCGCCAGGTCTTGCATAACCTGATCAAGAACGCCCAGGAGGCAACCACCGCGCAATGCCGAGTCGAAATCAAGATTGCCAAGGTGATCCGCAACAACGCCGCCTACGTCGAATTGGGCATTTACGACAACGGCAGCGGCCTGAACGCCGAGCAGATCGAAACCATTTTCGAACCCTATGTCACCAGCAAAGCCAAGGGCACCGGCCTGGGCTTGGCGATCGTCAAAAAAATCGTCGAAGAACATGGCGGAGTGATCTGGGTCGATACGTCATATAATGCCGGAGCCGGTTTTGTACTCCAGTTGCCGGTCTTTGAATTTGGGAACAGTGAATGAACAAGCAAGCGCCTTACATACTGGTGGTCGACGACGAACAGGACATTCGTCAATTAGTCTCGGAAATTCTCGAGGACGAAGGTTATGAAGTGGCGATGGCCGAAAATGCCGCCGCAGCCCGGAAACTGAAAAGCCAGCGCCAGCCCAACCTGATTCTGCTCGACATCTGGATGCCCGACAGCGACGGCATCACGCTGCTGCGCGAATGGGTCGCCGAAGACAGCGCCCTGTGCCCCGTGATCATGATGTCGGGCCACGGTTCGGTCGAATCGGCGGTGGAAGCCACCCGCCTTGGCGCTTACGATTTCCTGGAAAAGCCCTTGTCGTTGGCGAAATTGTTGCTGATCGTCGAGAGAGCCTTAGAGACCAGCCTGCTGCAACGTGAAAATGCCGGGCTCAAACAACAACTGATGATCACGGTCGATCCGGTCGGCAAAAGCGCGGTCATCGAACGTACCAAGGACAAGGTCAAACGCCTGGCGCAACACGACGCTCGCGTACTGTTTGTCGGCGAAGCCGGCGTCGGCAAGGAAATGTTTGCCCGCTACCTGCACAACAATAGCCCCCGCCGCGACGGGCCTTTCGTCGACGTCTCGGTCGGCAGCATCTCCCCTGAAAACGCCGCCGTGGAATTTTTCGGCCGCGAGGACAACGGCCGAATCTACCGCGGCCTGTTGGAACAGGCGCACAGAGGCACGCTATTCCTGGGCGAGATCGGCGGCATGGACCCGGAAACCCAGGCCCGCTTGCTCAGCGCGCTGGAATCCAGCTCCTTCTTGAGAGTCGGCGGCAGCCAATCGGTGCGCGTCGACGTCAGAGTCGTGGCTTCCACCCGCATGGCATTGGACGAAGAAGTCAACAGCGGCCGTTTCCGGCAGGATCTTTACTATCTGCTCAACGTCGTGACGCTCGAAATCCAGTCCTTGCGCGAACACAGCGAAGACGTGCCCAGCCTGTTGAATTACTACGTCGACCACTTCGTGATTCAGGAAAAACTGCCGTTCAGGCGCTTCTCGATGGCAGCGCAGAATTTTCTGCGCAACTACACTTGGCCCGGCAATGTCCGCGAGCTGCGCAATCTGGTACAACGCCTGATGATATTGGGTGCCGGCGACGACATTGAATTGGATGAAGTCAAAACCGCGCTGGGCTCGATTGCCGAACAACCTAAACTGGGCAATAATGTGCCGGAATTTTTCAACCTGCCTTTAAAGGAAGCCCGGGATCATTTCGAGAAGTCCTATCTGGAATATCATTTCGAAAAAACCGGCGGCAGCGTCGCCAAATTGGCCTCGACTATCGGCATGGAACGCACGCATTTATACCGAAAATTGCATTCTTTGAAAATTAAGCTCTAAATAAACTTGAAGTTAGCGCCTCGTTTGAGTAGAATTCGCCCTCTTTATACATAGCCTCAACAAAAATCAAGAAGCAAAGATGAAAACATTTAGTGCAAAGCCCGCAGAAGTTAAGCGCGATTGGTACGTGATTGATGCAGAAGGAAAGACGCTAGGTCGCCTTGCTACTGAAATTGCACGACGTCTTCGCGGCAAACATAAACCCGAATTCACACCGCACGTCGACACCGGCGATTACATTATCGTCGTCAATGCCGAGAAAATTGGCGTTACCGGCAACAAGGAAAAAGACAAAATGTATTACCGTCATACTGGTTATGTCGGCAACATGAAGTCTGCTTCCCTGGGAAAACTGAGACAGACTTTCCCGGATCGCATCATCACCACCGCCGTGCAAGGTATGCTGCCTAAAAATCCATTAGGCCGCGCCATGTTCAAAAAATTAAAAGTTTACGCAGGTCCTGAGCACAACCACCAGTCTCAGCAACCTAAAGTTTTAGAATTATAAGCAGGTAGATTTTATGGCAGCTCAATACTACGGAACAGGTCGTCGCAAAAGCGCAATCGCTCGCGTCTACGCCACAGTCGGTTCAGGCAAATTCACCATCAACAAACTCCCTGTTGAACAATATTTCGGCCGCAAAACCGATGAAATGATTGCCAAACAACCGCTGGAACTGTTGGGTAAAACCGCTGATTTCGACGTCAACATTATCGTCTGCGGCGGCGGCCCTTCAGGCCAAGCCGGCGCAATCCGCCACGGTCTGACTCGCGCCCTGATGGTTTTCGACGAACAATTAAGATCGCCGTTGAGAAAAGCCGGCTATGTTACTCGCGACGCTCGCGAAGTCGAACGTAAAAAAATCGGTCTTCACGGCGCCAGAAAACGTCCTCAATACTCAAAACGTTAATCGTTTCATATTGGGAACAAGAAAAAGCCGCTTTCGAGCGGCTTTTTTATGCCTGGCGTTTTTTGCTCAATCCGTAAATTTTCTCTCCCATTGAACCTGATTAACGCCCTTCCCGGGCGTTGCAGCGCCCCCCCCCAATGCCGTTAAGTTAAGAGATTTGTGTTATAATAAACAGCGTAACATACTGAAAAACAAGGATAAAACAATGAAATCGACTTAGCAGTATCCATGCCAGCATTCTCGCCCATCTTTCA
>JAJRDU010000222.1 GCA_028748685.1 Methylococcaceae bacterium | reverse complement strand
GGGCAAAACACCGACACCCTGCCCGGAGGCTGCGACAAAATCGCCGCGACCAAGGAAATCACTGTTCGCGCCGGCCACAAATATTCGGAAAAATTTCCCGGCACCATGTTCGCGTTTGATCAGCAGGAATTTCACTTCGAACCGTGCACCAAGTTGACCGTCCATTTCATTAACGAAGACGAAATCCGCCACCAGTGGATGATGCATGGCTTGCCCAAATATCTGTATCCGAAAGGCATGTTTCATCTTGAAGTCAGCGGCCCAGGTAAAGTATCCGGTACGTTGATTCTGCCTCCTGGCGACAAAACCTATCTGGTGCATTGCGATATCGCCCAGCACATGGAAAAAGGCATGAAGGCTCAGTTGAAAGTCGGAAAAGGCAGCGAGGATCTTCCCAGCATTCCCGGCGTAACGGCCAGCATCTTTCCTGACGACTACAGTGGAAAGCCCTATGTTCCGGAAGAAATTCCGGTTGTCGCACCGGCAGCAACATCTTCCCCCAGCCCACAAGCCGCTGTTGCCGATAAGGCCGCTGAAAACGGCTCTGTCATATCGGGCTTGACCGTTATCGGCTTGGCGATCGGCCTGATTACGGCACCTTTATTGGCTAAAAAATTTAAAGGCATGAGCCCCGGAGAAATAGTCGCTACTATTTTGGAGCTGATCTCTCGCGGCATCGGTTTGGCAATTGGACTGATAACCCGTCTGATAAAACAGCTCACGTCCAAAAAGTCCATTCCGCTACCCGATAAATAAGCCCCACCGTTTAAAAGCCCCTGAAGCAAATTGTTTCAGGGGCTTTTTTTGTGAGAGAACCCATGCAGATAGAATCACTCGGTTTAAGTGGCTTATTTATCAGTGCTTTCATATCGTCAACCATAGCTCCAGGCGGCTCTGAAGCCTTGCTGGCCTATCTGGCTAGCCAGCAGACCGCCTCAACCCTGGAACTGGTCTCGATAGCCACCTTGGGCAATACATTAGGCGCATTAACGACCTGGGGGCTTGGCATCTGGGCATCCAAGAAATATCCCGCCGAAATAATGCTTAGCAATCAAAGGCAAAAATCACTGCAGATGGTTCGCGCCTGGGGTAGCTGGGCGCTGTTATTTTCCTGGCTGCCCATCGTCGGCGACGGACTCTGCTTTGCCGGAGGCTGGCTCAGGCTTTCGTTAGTTTCATCGTTAGTCGCAATTTCTTTAGGCAAGTGCTTACGTTACATCGCCGTTGCTTATGCATTCGTTTAACAATCCTAAACCGGAAAAGACTGCCACAAACTAAATCAAATATGAGTTTCTTCTCCCTTCCCCATTTTCCTACCAAAGACTGCGTCGCCGAACATCGTTCTCGTGATTATGGGATCGCCGCGTTTACTTTCGTCACGACGACTATCTGCCTGACCACCGATGGCTTCGCGCCTCAGCCCATGCAATACGTGCTGGCGTTTTTCGGCTGGCTATTTTTAATCGGCTTTTTGCGTGGCGAATGCAAATACGTCCGCACTCAAGTTGCGGTTGCCGTGATATTCGCGGTGGTTGGCGAATATTTCGCATCCGTCTACATGAAAGGCTATATCTACCGTTTCGGCAACGTTCCGGCCTATGTGCCCGCCGGCCACGGTTTAGTATATTTGACGGCGGTGGCATTGGGCCGCTCCGGCCTATTTCAGCAACATGCTCGAAGAATTGCCATTTTTGTGGTGGCTGTCTGTGGGATGTGGGCGTTGTGGGGCGTGAGCAATTGGACTCAGCGGCAAGACGTTATCGGCGCGCTACTATTTGGCGTGTTTTTACTGTACCTGTTTAAAGGCCGCTCCCCCATGGTCTATCTGGGCGCGTTTTTCATCACTTCCTGGCTCGAAATTGTAGGCACATCCGCCGGCACCTGGGCCTGGGCTGTTATTGATCCCGCCTCGAAATTACCACAAGGAAACCCGCCCAGCGGCGTCGCCGCCTGGTATTGCCTGGTCGATGCGGTAGCGATCGCGGGCGCAGCTCCCTTACTGGATACACTGACCAAAACATCAAACTTCCTACGCAACCGCCACGCAATGACCAGCAAATAAGCCCGCATCAACGTTCCTTTTTATCCCGCAATTGGCAATACTACTTGTGCGCCTGATTGCGGGGTAAAATACCTCACCGTTTTCAATGAACAAGCACATCTGAAAAAACCATCATGGAAAAAACCTATTCCCCTCACGCAATCGAACAACGCTGGTATCAAACCTGGGAAGAACGTGGCTATTTTGCCGCCAAACAGGAAGGCGAGTCATATTGCATCATGATTCCCCCACCCAATGTCACCGGCAGTTTGCACATGGGGCATGCGTTTCAGGACACCATCATGGACGCTCTGACCCGCTACCACCGGATGAAAGGTTGCAACACCTTATGGCAACCCGGCACCGACCACGCCGGCATCGCCACGCAAATGGTGGTAGAACGCATCATTAACGCCGATGGCAAAACCCGCCACGACTTAGGCCGCGACGCGTTTATCGAGAAGGTCTGGGAATGGAAAGAAGAGTCCGGCGGCACCATTACCCGGCAATTGCGGCGCATGGGTTCGTCGCTGGATTGGGAAAAAGAACGCTTCACGATGGACGACGGCATGTCGGACGCGGTTCAGGAAGTGTTCATCAAGCTGTATGAAGAAGGCCTGATCTATCGTGGCAAGCGCTTGGTGAACTGGGACCCTGTTTTGCACACAGCCGTCTCCGATCTAGAAGTGCTGTCCGAAGAAGAAAACGGCTCAATGTGGTATATGCGTTACCCATTGACCAACGGCACCGGCCATTTGCTGGTGGCGACCACCCGGCCGGAAACCATGCTCGGTGACGCGGCGGTAGCGATTCATCCCGACGACGAACGTTATAAACATCTGCTCGGCGAATTCGTCGAACTGCCGCTGACCGGCCGCCGCATTCCCATCATCGCCGACGAATACGTCGATCCGGAATTCGGTACCGGCTGCGTGAAGATCACCCCGGCCCACGACTTTAACGACTACGAAGTCTGGTCGCGGCATAAACACATCTCCGCGATCGCCGATCTGCCGCACGGCGGCCTGATTAATATTTTCACGATCGACGCAGCGATACGCGGCAACGATGACGAATACACACTGATTCCGCAAGCTTACATTGGCCTGGATCGCTTTGAAGCTAGGAAAAAAATCGTTACCGATCTGGACGCCCAAGGCCTGCTGGAAAAAATCGCCGATCACAAATTGATGGTTCCGCGGGGCGATCGTACCGGTGCCGTCATCGAGCCCCTGTTGACCAATCAGTGGTACGTGAAAATTGCGCCATTGGCAAAACCAGCCATCGAAGCGGTGGAAACGGGCGCGATCAAATTCGTGCCGGATAACTGGAAAAACACTTATTTCGAGTGGATGCGCAACATCCAGGATTGGTGTATCTCCCGGCAAATCTGGTGGGGCCATAGGATACCGGCCTGGTACGACGACCAGGGCAATACCTATGTCGGCCACTCGGAAGCGGAAATCCGCACCAAGCACGGCCTGACCACCGATTACCCACTGAAACAGGACGAGGACGTACTGGACACCTGGTTCTCGTCGGCGCTGTGGCCGTTCTCGACCTTGGGCTGGCCGGAACAAACGCCGGAACTGGCGAAGCATTATCCCACCAGCGTACTGGTCACCGGCTTCGACATCATTTTCTTCTGGGTGGCCCGGATGATCATGATGGGCTTGAAATTCCAAGGCGAAGTGCCTTTCAGGGAGGTGTATATTCATGGCTTGGTGCGCGACGCGGAAGGCCAGAAAATGTCCAAATCCAAGGGCAACGTTCTCGATCCGATCGACATCATCGATGGCATCGATCTTGAAACACTGGTTGTCAAACGCACCACAGGTCTAATGCAGCCGCAGGATGCACCCAAAATCGAAAAAGCTACTCGC
>JAJRDU010000221.1 GCA_028748685.1 Methylococcaceae bacterium | reverse complement strand
CGCTACCTGTGAAAAACTGACTGCGTTTGCTATCGTTCAAACCCTTGCTGTCGCTCGTTAATCTCAATATTCTTGTTATGTTTTGACATCATTTAACTGGTAAGAGACTAAAATAATCATCCAACAAATCTCGGCAAACCGCCTGCAAAGGTTCCACCGACTGCTCGACCTTCATCCGTAGTAGGGCTCCTTGCCAACCGTTTAGCAGCAAATCCGCCATGCTCTTGGCCGACCTATCCAGGCGGACCTTGCCCTGCTGTTGGCCCCTTTCCAACGCGGTTTTTTGCAATTCGCTGTAACGTTCGACCGCGTCCAGCAAGGCATCCCGGCATAAGGGACTGGTGTCGCCGATCTCGCCCATCAGGTTGCCCAGCAGGCAGCCTCCCTTGAAACCGCTCTGCGCCACTTCATTTATCAGTTCCAGGTAATAGGCTTTCAACGCAGCCAGACCGTCCAGTTCCGGGTTTTGCAAATGCCCGCTCAATCGCAGGATGAATGGCTCGATGTAATGGCTGATCGCTTCGGCGGCGAACTGTTCCTTGCTACCGAAATAGCTGTAAAACGAACCTTTCGGTATTTGCACCGTATCCAGAATCTCTTTCAAACCGGTAGCGTGATAGCCTTTTTCCAATAGAAGCGTCACGCCCTGGTCTAGCAGTTTGTCTTTTTTGATTTGTTTGGGCTTGAGTTGTGACATGCTCAAATTATGCGACCGGTCGTCTTGTCTTGTAAACAGAAAGTTTCTGCTTCGAATTTGCCAAGCTGGGTTCGATTGACAGCCCCGCCCAAAATTACCCAGAATTAAAGGAAAGGTACCGGTGAATACGGGCTAAGACCGTAAAGCCTGTAAGGCGCAATAACCAACGGGCACTGCGGCCCGAATGTTGAAGGGATTCCATGCGGCGCAATACGGCTTAGCCTATTGTCGCCCTAACGATTGCGCCTTACGGGCATTTTGCTTAAAAAATACATCAGGAACCTAACCCGCAATAAATCCGGCTTTGTAATGCGATACGGTTGGCTACGACGATGGAGAATACCGCGCCGCAGATATCCGCCAGCAAGTCGGGCAAGCTGGCTGTGCGGCCGGGGATGAGCAGTTGATAGCTCTCTTCGATGATGCCGGACAGAGCGACTACAGCCAAGGGCAGGGAAAACAAGGGTATTGCCGGCCGTGGATTGAGCCTGAAAGACACCGCGCAGACCAGCAAGCCCAATACCCCGAACGCCAAAAAATGCGCGATCTTATCCAGCCCCGGCACTTCGGCCATGAAAGCGGCGGGCGGCAGCGACGATTCGAAGAACAATACCGCTAGCCAGCCGCTGATCATCAACATCAGCAGCACGATGACCGAGGTATTGTTAACCGATGCCGGGGGCGTCATGGCGTTGAGAGTTGGAGATTAACGTTCGGTGTTGACCGTTTTCTCCAGTTCCTCGCGGCTGACATGGCGCACATCCTTGCCCTTGACCATGTAGATCACCTGTTCGCAGACGTTGCAGGAGTGGTCGCCGATGCGTTCCAGCGCCCGCGCCGTCCACAGCATGTCCAGCGCTCGGGTAATGTTGCGGGGATTTTCCATCATCTGGGTGATCAGCTGCCGGGTAATGCTGGTGTATTCCCGGTCCACCTTGGCATCCTGGGCGGTGATGGCGACGATGTCCTCGACATCGGTGCGGGCATAGGCATCCAGCGCGCCGTTGAGCATGTCTTTCACCAGTTCCAGCAAATGCTCGATTTCGTAATATTTGTCCTGGTAATAATCGGCGCCTTCCAGACGCATGGTCATTTTGGCGATGCGCGCGGCTTCGTCGCCTATGCGCTCCAGGTCGGTGATGATCTTGATGGTGGCGATCAGCATCCTCAGGTCGAAAGCGGTGGGCTGTCGCTTGGCCATGATCTCGGTGCATTCGTGATCGATGTTTTTTTCCAGTTCGTTGACCAGCTGATCCTGCTGTACCACCGTTTCCGCGCTTTCCATGTCGTAGCCCATGAAAGCCTTGGTGGCCAGATCGACCTGTTGTTCGACCAGGCCGCCCATGGCGAGCACCTTGTTGCGGATGTCTTCCATCTCGTCATTGAACTGACGGGAAATATGCTGTTTGATTTTGTTGCTATCCATTCGTCGTATCCCCTTAACCGTATCTACCGGTGATGTAATCTTCTGTTTGTTTCTTGGCCGGATTGGTGAACAATTCGCTGGTTTCGCCGAATTCTATCAGTTCGCCCATGTACATGAAGGCCGTAAAGTCGGAAACCCTGGCGGCTTGCTGCATGTTGTGGGTGACGATGACGATGGTGTATTTATCCTTCAGTTCGTTGATCAGTTCTTCGATTTTCAAGGTAGAAATAGGGTCCAGCGCCGAAGCCGGCTCGTCCAGCAGGATCACTTCCGGTTCGATGGCTATCGCCCTGGCGATGACCAGACGTTGCTGCTGGCCGCCAGACATGCCGAGGGCGTTGTCGTTTAGACGGTTCTTGACCTCGTCCCACAATGCCGCGCCGCGCAGCGATTTTTCGACCACTTCGTCGAGGATGCGCCTGTCGTTGATGCCCTGGATTCGCAGGCCGTAGGCAACATTTTCGTAAATGGTTTTCGGGAAGGGATTGGGCTTCTGGAACACCATGCCGACCCGGCGGCGCAAGGCGGCGACGTTGACCGACTTGTCGTAAATATCTTCATTATCCAGCAGAATCTTGCCCTTGATCGTGACGCCGTCCACCAGATCGTTCATCCGGTTGATGCAGCGCAGCAGAGTCGATTTGCCGCAGCCGCTGGGGCCGATATAGGCGGTCACTTTTTTTCTAGGCATCTCCATGTTGACGCCATGCAAGGCCTGCTTGTCGCCGTAGAAAAGATCGAGATTTTCAACTTTGATACAGGTTTCGAGGCTGCCGGCCTGCTGAGATTTGTCGTCCCGGTTCAAGGCACTGATATCGATGCCGTGAGTGCGTTTTTGTGCTGTTGTCATTATCTTTGATCCAAGCTTTTAGTATTTAATTCTCTAGGGCGCGGTACTTTTCCCGCAAATTATTACGGACCGCGATCGCGAACATGTTCAGGCCGACGATCACCATCACCAGCAATAACGAGGTGGCGTAAACCAGCGGCCGTGCGGCTTCCACGTTGGGGCTCTGGAAGCCGACATCGTAAATATGAAAACCCAGATGCATGAATTTTCTGTCCAGATGCAGATAGGGGAAGTTGCCGTCCAAGGGCAGGGTCGGCGCCAGTTTGACCACGCCCACCAGCATCAGCGGCGCCACTTCGCCGGCCGCGCGGGCCACCGCCAGGATCAGGCCAGTCATGATCGCCGGGCTTGCCATCGGCAATACCGTGCGCCACAGGGTTTCCGCCTTGGTGGCGCCCAGCGCCAGGCTGCCTTCGCGTATCGATTTCGGTATCCGCGATAGACCTTCCTCGGTGGCGACGATCACTACCGGAAGGGTCAGCAGCGCCAGCGTCAAGGACGCCCAAAGCAGGCCGGGCGTACCGAAGACCGGCGATGGCGCGGCTTCCGGATAAAACAACCGATCTATGCTGCCGCCCAGAATGTAGACGAAGAAGCCCAGGCCGAACACTCCGTAAACGATGGACGGCACCCCGGCCAGATTATTCACCGCGATACGGATGACGCGGGTCACGAAGCCCTGTTTGGCATATTCACGCAGATAAACCGCGGCAATCACGCCGAAAGGGGTCACGACGACGGCCATCAGCAGTACCATTAGCACCGTGCCGAAGATGGCAGGGAAGATGCCGCCCTCGGTATTGGCTTCGCGTGGTTCGTCTAGGAAGAAGGTGACGAAATTCGAGACATATTCGATGCTCTTGTCGAGCCAGCTCATACCGTTAGGTCGAGTCAATTTCACGACCCTGTCCAGGGGAATGCTGATTTCCTTCTGTCCGGCTTCCGATACCAACAGACTATTGCTCTTGATTTCCTTGTTGAGCTTGCCGATTTGCTCCTGTATGACCTTATATTCCTGCTCGTAGGCCAGCTTCTGGGCGATAAATTCCTGGTGGGTGGTTTCGTTCCACTGGTTTTTCAACTCCAGTGCCCGTTGTTTAAGGCGCAGGCGTTCCAGATTGTAGTTGATCGCGCCTACGCCCTTGTCCTGCAGTTTGTCGATTTCATCGTGCAATTCCAGGGTTTTCGCCAGTTTTTCCTGGGCGACGGCCCAGGCTTGCTCGCCTTGGGCGATCAGCGTGCCGTTTTCCTTGACGCCCAGCAGGCGGCCGTAGAAATTGCCCCATTCACGGCGTTCGATGGCGATCAAGTCTTCGGGCGTGGATTTGCCGTGTATGTATTGCTCCTGTATCCAACGAAAATCGCTGCCCAGGATGTCGCGGTTGCCGGTCTTGACCAAATATTGGACCAGATATTCGCCGTTATCCAGCAGTTCATGTCCGGCGGCCCTGGCTTGCGCGGCGAGCAACAGCGATTTATCCACTTCTTCGCCGATGATTAGGCTTTCGGGGTCTTGTCTATCCTGATAACGGTATTCGACGATGTCGGCGGGCCAGAAATGCCCCAAGCCCCTGACGGCAATCAGCGTCAATAGGCCTGTCACAAGAATCAGATTGATACTGACCGCGCCGGCGGTCATCCATATCCACGGCGAACCGCTCTTAAACCATGCTTTAATCATAATGAACTGTATTTTTGTCTCAGATTCTGGCGAACGACTTCAGCCAGCGTGTTGACGATGAAGGTAAACATGAACAGCACCAAGGCCGCCAGAAACAACACCCGGTAATGGGTGCTGTTGACTTCGGATTCCGGCATTTCCACGGCGATGTTGGCCGACAAGGTGCGCAGGCCCTGGAATATGCTCAAATCCATCACCGGCGTGTTGCCGGTGGCCATCAGCACGATCATGGTTTCGCCGACGGCGCGGCCGAAACCGATCATGATCGCGGAAAATATACCGGGGCTGGCGGTCAGCAACACGACTTTGGTCATGGTTTGCCAGGGCGTGGCGCCCAGGGCCAGGGAGCCGGTGGTCAGATGCTTGGGAACACTGAAGATCGCATCCTCGGCGATCGAAAATATCATCGGAATCACCGCAAAGCCCATCGCCAGGCCCACCACCAGCGTATTGCGCTGATCGTAACCGATGCCAAATTCGCTACGCATCCAGGTACGCAAATCGCCGTTGAAACACAGGGCCTCGATGGCCGGGCTCAGCTGAAATGCCAGCCAGCCGCTAAAAATGATCACCGGTATCAGCACCAGGGCGTCCCAGCCTTCCGGTATTTTGTGGCGGATTTCCTTGGGCGCTTTTTGCCAGAAATAGGCGAAAATCATCACGCCCAGCGGCACGATCATCAATAGCGCGAAGATGCCGGTTAAATTCATCTCGATAAACGGCGCCAGCCATAAACCGGCCAGGAAGCCCAGGATCACGGTCGGCAAGGCGCCCATGATTTCGATACCGGGTTTGACATATTGGCGTATGCGCGGCGCCATGAAATAGCCGGTGTAAATCGCGCCGAACAAAGACAACGGAATCGCCACCAGCATCGAATAAAACGCGGCTTTCAAGGTGCCGAACACCAGCGGCACCAGGCTCATTTTCGGTTCGAAGTCGTTGCTGGCCGAAGAGGATTGCCAGATGTATTCGGGTTTGGAGTAACTTTCGTACCAGACTTTTTGCCAGAGCGACGACATCGAGACTTCCGGATGTTCGTTTTCTATCGTCCAGTGTTCGATCTTGCCGTCTTCGGATTGGATCAGGAAGGCCGTGGCGCGTGGCGATATGGCCAAGGCTTGCGGTTTGCCCGATATGGCTTGTTCCTTGATCAGTTCGCGTTCCGCTGTGGAGTTGTAGATGCCGATCAGGCCGTTGGCGTCGGCGACCAATATGCCCTTGCGGCGTTGCTCGGGGGCTATGGCCAGGATGGGTGCGTCGGAAACCTTGAAGGAACGCAGTTTTTCGACGCTGAAATGGTTCTGTTCATCGCGCACCATGCTCCACTGAGACAAAACACCGTTATTGTCGCCAACCAGCACGGAGAGGTCGCCATTCAGAAACTCCATGCTGCTGATTTGTACGCCCTGATTCATCACATTCAGCTTATGCTTGATGACCGGCTGGCTCTTGTCGGTAACATTAAAGACGCTCAGGTCGCCCTGACGGTTGGCCAGATAGAGGTCGCGTTGTTCCTTGTCGAGCAGCATGAAATCGACATCGTTGCCGGTCGTGTCCAGCACGGCCTCGCTACGCTCAAGGCTGATTTCGTCGTCGAACAGCGATTCCTTCTTGCTGAAACTGGCCAGAACGATGCGATTATCGGCGGTTTTCGCCAGCAAGGTGGTGTTGCTATCGCTGAGTTTGACTTCGAGTTGTGTCAAAGCCTGACCCTTGCTATCGACAACGACCGGTTCTTTACCCAAGGGATATTGTAGCGAAGGGGTAATCAGACGCTTGCCGCCGGGGTAAGTCTGCTTGTAATCCTGTCTGGCCACCAAGGCCCGGCCGTCCGATAAGCCGTAAGCGACTATGCCTTTATCCAGGCTGCCATGAATGAAGCTGGTAATCTGTACTTGCTGAGGGATAGACAAGTCTTCGGTGCCAACGGTGCTGCCGTCGGCGACGTTGAAAAATACCGCCTTGCCGGTGTCGGTGAAACGCACCGCCACTTCGTTCTGCTCCTCGATGGCCAGGAATAATGTTTTACCGAGACCGGGTTCGGGAGCATCGTACCGGCCGACAGACTCTGCATGGGCCGGTAACAGCAAGGGGAAAACCACGTACAGAAGATAAAAGAAGATCAGCACGATGGCGACGATAATACTCAAGCCGCCGGCGACGACGCACCGAGCCACTATTTTGTCTTTTACAAGCCGCCACCGCTGATAACGGTCGCTGGCGGAAGTCTGTAACAACGAAGGATGAGGCTGGGTTGAATGGGCTTCGGACATAACAAAGAGTCAGTAATAAACGTATTACCATTGTGACATAGCACGACGTTTTTAAATAGAAAAGCCGACAACTGCACGTGCGGTTATCGGCTTTATGAGTGTCGCAAAATCAGTTTAGCTCAGCACCGGGGGGGGGGTAGAAAAAACGCTTGATTTCGCATAGCCGTCCCTTGCAGCATCCCTGCATTGAATTCCCTGTTTCGTTCATCCTTGTTCGATCTTTATTGGACCAGCGTCAGGGCTTTTTCGACTGCTTTGGCCGGCAGCGGAATGTAGCCGTCCTTAATCACGACTTGCTGGCCGGTTTTTGATAAAACCATTTTAATGAACTCTTTTTCCAATGGAGCAAGCGGTTCATTGGGTTTTTTGTTCACGTAAATATACAAGAAACGCGACAGCGGATAGGCGCCGGATGTGGCATTTTCAGGCGAGGCTTCAACAAATGGCGCGCCTTCTTTTTGAGACAAGGCAATAGCTTTTACGCCGGAAGTCGAATAACCGATGCCGGAATAACCGATGCCGTTAGCCGAGGTGGTAACCGCTTGCACCACTGAGGCGGAACCAGGCTGCTCGTTGACGTTGCTTTTGAAATCGCCTTTGCACAGGGCTTCATCCTTGAAGAAACCGTAGGTGCCGGATACCGAGTTACGGCCGTACAACTGAATAGGTTTGCTTGCCCAGCCGCCGGTTAGGCCCGCTTGGCCCCAGGTGGTGATGTCGGTAGCATGGCCGCATTTGCGGGTCGAGGACATAATGGCGTCGACTTGTGACAGAGACAGGCCTTTAACTGGATTGTCCTTGTTGACGAAAACCGCCAGCGCGTCAATGGCGACGGGGATCGCGGTGGGCTTGTAGCCGTATTTGCTTTCGAAATCTTCGATTTCGTTGTCTTTCATTTTGCGGCTCATCGGGCCCAAATTGGCGGTGCCTTCAGTCAGCGCCGGTGGCGCGGTCGAGGAACCGGCGGCTTGGATCTGGATGTTGACGTTGGGGTAAATCTTGCCGAACTCTTCCGCCCACAGGGTCATCAGGTTGGCCAAGGTGTCCGAACCGACGCTGGAAATATTGCCGGAGACGCCACTGGCTTGCGCATATTCCGGGAGAGAAGCATCCAGTGTTGCCGGAGCCGCCGCAGCTTCACTCGCGATTAACGCCGAAGAAGCAAAGCCAAATCCCAGAAGGAGTGATTTCAGCTGAAATGTTTTTTTCATATTGTT
This sequence comes from Methylococcaceae bacterium, assembly GCA_028748685.1. Lineage (GTDB taxonomy): Bacteria > Pseudomonadota > Gammaproteobacteria > Methylococcales > Methylomonadaceae > Methylomonas. Next base: position 2,630 of record JAJRDU010000221.1, on the reverse strand, counting down.
TCTCATATAGAGTGTTTAAAACCGTAATACAGTCTGCCAAGGTGAAGTGACAATAGTATGAAGCAAATATGACAGTTTTGTGACAGCGGAAGAATTGTACGTCGCACGGTGCATTTTTGCCATATTTTGAGCCTTGGATGGCGTGTTCGATATATGCTCAAGTTTTAAAAAACGGTATGAAAAATCAACGCTTTGATCATCGGTGACGTCTTCTCTTTCTAGCTCCCGCCATTGCTGGACATCGATTTCCGGAAAGAAGGTGTCGCCGACGAAATCCTTGTGAATTTCGGTCAGATACAGATAATCGGCTCTCGGCAACAGCGCTTGATACAAGGTCGCCCCGCCGATCACGAATACTTCGGGGCTGTCTGAACAATGCCCTAGGGCGCTGTCTATTTCACTGAAAACCAGACAGCCCGGTTGTTTGTATGCCGCATCTCTGCTGATAACGATGTTGCTGCGGCCCGGCAGAGGTTTGCCGATGGCTTCAAAGGTTTTTCTGCCCATCAATATAGGCGAGCCCATCGTGATCTGCTTGAAGCGCTTTAAATCGGCCGACAAATGCCAGGGCATTTGGCCGTTGAGGCCGATGGCGCGATTGCTGGCCATCGCCACGATCAGTGATATTTTCATGGTTTGTGTTTAAGATGCCGGGCTTCGTGGATTATTGGCGGCGCATCATACTATGAAAAGCATATTACTGGTCTTCACCGGCGGCACCATAGGCTCCAAGGCCGAGGGCGGCACGATCAACACCAGCGACTTGGCCGGCTATAAGTTGTTGCAGTTGTTTGCCGAGCGCCACGGCGATCCGGCTTCGGCACGCTTTAAGACCTTACAGCCCTTGCGGATACTGAGCGAAAACCTGCATCCGAAGCATTGGCGGCAACTGATAGCCGCCATCGAAGATGAAGGCTTGAGTGGATACGATGGCGTTATCGTCACGCACGGCACCGACACGTTGGCGTTCAGCGCGGCGGTCTTGGGTTTGTATTTCAATCGCTTGAATATACCGATGCTGTTGGTTTCCAGCGACTTACCGCTGGATAATCCCGATGCGAACGGACTGCCGAATTTTCTGACTGCGGTGGAGTTTATTCGCCAGATTCCGCAAGGCGGGGTGTTTGTCAGTTATAAGAATCCGGGGCAAATTCAGCAGATTCATCTGGCAACCCGCCTTGCCTCCTGTCTTCAGCTCGGTAGCGATTTCATAAGCGTCCAAAACAAACCTTTCATGCACTTCGAAGGCGGATGTTTTCGGCGGCTGCATGCCTTGCCGGAACTAAGCCAACCGGTATCGCTCAAGGCCGATTTTTCGGCGCGCATTCTGCTGATCAGGCCTTATCCGGGATTGGATTACTCACAATTTAGTCTGGATGGAGTTGACGCGGTATTGCACGATCTTTATCACTCCGGCACCGCCTGCGCGTCCGCTGTTTGGGGCGAGAACCACAATCTGGTCGAGTTTATCAAGCGCTGCCGCCAGCGAAATCTGAAAATCTATCTGGCTCCGGCGATAAAATCCGACAGTGTTTATGGCTCAACCCGCGAATTACTGGCAGCAGGCGCGGAAATGATCTGGAATCTGTCGCTGGAAGCCGCCTATGCAAAATTGTTGCTGGCTTATGGTAATTTTGATGATCCGCAAGCCATCAACCGTTTTCTGGCGCAGGATAACGCTTGGGAGCATGTGTGACGCTTGATGCTTAATGCGGATTTTCCTCGGCATGCAAAGAAGAAGGCTTTCGCTGGGTTATCTCTGGCCAATGTGAAGATATTCTTCATCTATACTTTTCACACTTCAAATTTCGGCTTTTTGAACACCTCGCCCCATCCTCTCGGCAATAGCTCCTGCATTGCCCTACTACCTACATCCATGTAGGCATCCCGCAGGGCGAAGGAGATGAAGTGCCGAAATTTGAAGTGCGATGACCTTACACCCAAACATCCCGCATTCCATTCAGCATATAATGCCGAGCATCTTCACTATAAAGTTTTTCCATGAATAATGTTTTTCTCGTCGGCGGTGCTTTGCTGCTGGTGTTTTTGAACGGTTTTTTTGTCGCTGTCGAGTTCAGTTTAGTCAAATTGCGACAAACACGTCTCAAGTCGATAGAGCAAAATAATGGCTGGCGCGGACGGATTCTTGTCAAGGTTCATGGGCAGCTGGACACCTATTTGTCGGCATGCCAACTGGGCATCACCTTGGCTTCGTTGGGATTGGGCTGGATAGGGGAGCCGGCGTTTGCGGGTTTGTTGGCCCCCTTGTTTGACGAGCTAGACATGATTCCCCCCGAGGTGCTGCACAATATTTCTTTTGCCTTTGCATTCTGCATGATTTCGTTTCTGCATATCGTGGTAGGCGAACAGGCACCTAAATCGCTGGCAATCCGCAATCCGGAAGGCATAGGTTTATGGGGCGCCGGTCCTCTGTATGCGTTTTATTGGCTGATGTATCCGGCCATTTGGTTCCTGAATGCCAGCGCCAATCTGGTGTTGCGTCTATCAGGCCTTAGCGGCGCCCATGGTCACGATGCCCATTATTCGACCGAAGAACTCAAGCTGATTCTGCGTTCCAGCCGGCCGAACGAGCGATTCAGCGGCGATGAATGGAACATACTGGCCAAAAC
>JAJRDU010000220.1 GCA_028748685.1 Methylococcaceae bacterium | reverse complement strand
GGATCTGTTTTGCACGACGCGTTGCTCGGATCAAACCGCATCCAAACCCAATCCGCTAATGATTGATGAAATCGTCGCCGAACTAGGCGTAGACAAACAACGCACTTTGATGGTCGGCGACTCCGTACACGATTTACAGATGGCGCTCAACGCCGAGGTCTCGGCCATCGGCGTCACCTGCGGCGCGCATTCCCAGGCAACCTTACAACAATATAATCCGTTACTGTGCTTGAATTACCCAACGGATTTGCTGAACATTATTTAGGATTTAACCCATGGACAACAACCCCAACATGACTGACCACAACCAACCCGGCTGGGAAAAAGACATCGTCGAAAAGCTGGCATTTGCGGCGCTCAACGAGCAAAAAACCGCAAGGCGCTGGGGCATATTTTTCAAACTGCTGACCTTCACCTATCTGGTCGCGGTGCTGGGCATTGCCATTTATCCACGCTTCAAGGACGAAATCAGCAGCAGTGGCAAACAACATGCCGCCGTTGTCGATGTATTGGGGGTCATTGCCGAAGGCGAAGCCGCCAATGCCAATACCGTGATTGAAGGCTTGCGGGACGCCGCCAAGGATAAGAACACCAAGGGCATCATCCTCAACATCAACTCGCCCGGTGGCAGCCCGGTGCAATCTGCGTATATTTTCGACGAAATCAGACGCCTGAAAAAGCAACACCCCGACCTGCCTATTTATTCGGTAGTCGGCGATATGTGCGCCTCCGGCGGCTATTACATCGCTTCGGCCGCCGACAAGATTTACGTCAACCAGGCCAGCATCATCGGCTCCATTGGCGTGATCATGAACGGCTTCGGCTTCACCCATGTTCTGGAAAAACTCGGCGTGGAGCGGCGATTACTGACGGCGGGCGAACACAAAGCCATGCTGGATCCTTTTTCGCCCACGAACGAAGTCGAAACCAAACACATGCAGTCGCTGCTTGATCAAGTGCACCAGCAATTCATCAGCGCGGTGCGTGAAGGGCGCGGCAATCGATTGAAAGAAACCGAAACGCCCGACATGTTTTCGGGCTTGGTATGGACCGGCACGGAGGGTGTCAAGCTTGGGTTGGCCGATGATTTCGGCAGTGTCGACTCCGTCGCTCGCGAAGCGCTGGGCACCGAGGAAAAATTAAATTTTACCCCGCAAGAACGTCTGATCGACCGTTTGGCAGGCAAAGTCGGTGCTTCTTTCGGCCAAGCCATCAGCAGCCTGGCGCACACGGCGACATTGCAATAGCCGATGAAGGTCGAATGAATTCGACCCTACGCCTTAACCCTCAAACGCCAGACATGTTGTGTCTGGCGGCTTGCAAAGCCTCCAACGCATGCTCGTAATCGAAATTCTCGATCGCCTTTAATAACACAGTCGCACGTTCGCCCAAACCAGCACGCAACAACTTGTCCTGTTCGTGCGCCAAATCGTTGACGCGAATATCACCGATTTTTAGCAAAGACTCCAGTTGCTCCAAAATATGCTCTATTTTTGCCAAATCAACGGCGACAATAGCATCGGCATTCTGGAAAACCGCTACCTGGATGTTATCGATCAAATAGCTCAGTTCGGCGTTCAATATCTTAATCCTTGCCTCAACTTCCTCGTACCCCAGATGACTGCGAACCGCAACCAATAAATCATTCGCCGCCTCCGAAACGACGACTGCTCCCAAGGCGCCGGCGCTGCCCTTAAGCGCATGAGCCAAACCCTGGATTTTCTGCATTTCATCGGCCGCCAGCCATTCGCTAAACAAAGCCTGATCATGCGCATGATTCTCCGCAAACAAGGTCAGCAAGCGGCAATATTTATCCATCTGACCGCGCAGCGAGTCCAATCCGAGCGTGTAATCGAGGCCGGCAATTTTCGACAAACACCGCTCGCATTCGTCTTCTTCCTCACACTCGCACTGACTCATGCTCGATCTTTCAGGCTCCACACCAGCGCTGGGCAACCATTTCAGTAGAGTCGCATACAGCGTCGCGGGAACCACCGGCTTGGCGACAAAATCAGTCATGCCCATCTCGACGCAAGCCTGCCTATCCTCATCGAACGCATTGGCAGTCATCGCCACAATCGGAAGGTTTTCATAGCCCGGCAAACCGCGAATCACTCGAGTCGCTTCCAGGCCGTTCATCTTCGGCATCTGCATGTCCATCAGAATCAGATCGTACTTTTCTGTACGGGCTTTAGCGACCGCCTCTTCGCCGTTTTTGGCGACGTCGACTATCAAGCCGACGCTGTAAAGCAGCTCCTGCGCAACTTCGCTGTTAATGGCATTATCTTCGACCAATAACAGCCGAGCGCCGGCATGTTGGCGACGCAATTGGCTCTCGACTTCCGGATTGCCTAGGACTGGCGTTGCCGGCATCACGCCGCGCCCCCGATGCAACCAAGCCGTAAACCAAAAACGGCTGCCCTGGCCGATTCGACTTTCGACACCGGCGCTTCCACCCATTAATTGCGCCAGACGCCGCGTAATGGTAAGACCAAGGCCGGTACCGCCATAGCGACGCGTGGTTGAGACATCGGCCTGCTCAAAGGCACCAAAAAGTTTGCCCAGATGTTCGGCGGCGATACCGATGCCGGTGTCTTCCACCTCAAAATGAATCAGTACTTGGCCATCACGCTCTTCCAATAGCTTAGCGCGCAGCGCAATGCGTCCGGCCTCGGTAAATTTAAGCGCGTTGCTGGCGTAATTAAGCAGCGCCTGGCAAAGCCGGGTCTGGTCGCCGCACAACCATAAAGGCGCATCCTCGCAATCCACCTCAACCAGCAAACCTTTGTCCACGGCTTTCTCGCCGATTAACGAGTAAACATGATCCAGCAATGCACCGAGTGAAAAATCCACATTTTCCAGACTCAGCCGGCCAGCCTCGATCTTGGAGAGATCGAGAATATCGTTGATGATGGTCAACAAATGTTCGGCGGCCACATTGATTTTAGCTAGCCGATCCGCCTGGACCTGAGTCAACTGTGATTTTTGCAACAGATGCGCCAGGCCCAGAATGGCATTCATGGGCGTACGAATCTCATGACTCATATTGGTCAGAAATGCACTCTTGGCTTTGCTAGCATCTTCCGCGGTCTGACGGGCCCTTTCCCGTTCGGCTTCCAGCATTTTTTGCGCGGATATATCGCGCGAAAAACCCACCGTACCCAAAATCGTATTGTCTTCATCGATCACCGGCGCTTTAAACGTCTCGAATATCGAACTCGGCTGCGTCGGCAGGCTTTCTTCCAGGGTCTTCTGGCTATGCGTCGCCATCACCTCCCTATCGCAGGCACGGTGACGTTCGGCGAGATCACGTGGCCATACTTCGAGATCGGTTTTACCGAGAATGGATTCCATGGCATAACCACTGGCCTCGGCCATCGCTCGATTGACGGCCAAAAAACGTCCTTCGGTATCCTTTAACCAAACCATATGAGGAATGTTGTCGATCAGAGCCCGCAAGTAATAACTTCCGCGCCGCAATTCGGCGGTGCGTTCCGCAACCAATTGCTCGAGATGATCACGATACCGGTCCAGTTCTCGGGCCAGGCGTTTTTTCTCGGTAATATCCTCCTTGACGGAAAGATAATGACTGATGCTACCATCAGCGTCGCGT
>JAJRDU010000219.1 GCA_028748685.1 Methylococcaceae bacterium | reverse complement strand
AAGTTTCACCATTATACTTTAGAATTTCCGCCACTTTATGACAGACAGGGTAGAACGCGTGCCAACACAGCCATGGTCGATTGAACAGTCCAAACAGCTTTACGCCATTCGGCAATGGGGGGCCGGTTATTTTTCGATCAATCCCCAAGGCCATGTTTGTGTCAAGCCGCAAGCCGATTGCGCCACCGAGATAGATCTGTTCGAGATCGCCCAGGCCTTGCGGGACAAGGGCTTGAACTTCCCGGTGTTGGTGCGTTTCACCGACATTTTGGGCGACCGTGTCCTCAAGCTACAACAGGCATTCGATGATGCCCGTGCCGCCCATAGCTACCAAGGCCGTTACACGCCCGTCTATCCGATCAAGGTTAACCAGCAGGGCAACGTCGTGGAACGCATCGTTTTCGCCGAGGGCATAGGCCTGGAAGCCGGCAGCAAGCCGGAGTTGCTGGCGATTCTGGGGCTGGCGAAACGCGGCAGCACCATCGTCTGCAACGGCTACAAGGACAGGTTTTACATCCGCATGGCTCTGATGGGGCAGTTGATGGGCTTGTCGGTATTCATCGTCATCGAAAAGCCTTCCGAACTGGAACTGATTATCGAGGAAGCAGCCAAACTGCAAGTCAAGCCGCTGATAGGTCTGCGGGTACGCTTATCGACCATCAGCGCCGGAAAATGGCAAAACAGCGGCGGCGAAAAATCCAAATTCGGTCTGCATGCCAGCGAGGTACTGGAACTGATCGCCCGACTGAAACAGGCGGACATGCTGAGCTGCCTGCAATTGATGCATTTCCACATGGGTTCGCAGATCGCCAATATCCATGACATCAAGCTGGCGCTGAAAGAAGCCGGCCGGTTTTATGTTCAGTTGCACGGACTCGGCGCCAACATCACCACCGTCGATGCCGGCGGCGGACTGGGCGTGGATTACGACGGTAGCGGCTCGCGCCGGGAGTGTTCGATCAACTACAGCATGAATGAATACGCCGAGAACATCGTCCGCGCCTTCGCCGAAATCAGCCGCGAACAAGGCTTGCCGCAACCCAACATCATCACCGAATCGGGTCGGGCCATCACCGCCCACCATGCAGTGTTGATCACCAACGTCACCGAGGTGGAAAGCCTGCAAGGCGGTAGCGATTCAAGCAAGACGGATTTCAAAAATATCAGCGAGGCTTACCACAATGCCCAATTCGACATGGCCGACGCCCGAGCCCGTTTTGTACAAGGCGATTTGTCGCTGCCCGATCTGGCCGAAACCGAAAAGCATTACATCGGGCTTTGCCAACGGATTCAGAATCAACTGAATCTGGATAACCATCACCACCGGGAAATCCTGCAGGAATTGAACGAGAAACTGGCCGACAAGGTATTCTGCAATTTCTCGCTGTTTCAGTCGATGCCGGACATTTGGGGCATAGAGCAGATTTTCCCCATCATGCCGATTCATAGGCTAGACCAGCGACCTGGCCGGCGCGCGGTGTTACAGGATTTGACCTGCGATTCCGACGGACGTATCGACCAGTATGTCGATCACCACAACATCAGCAACACCCTGCCGCTGCACGCCATCGGCGAAAACGAAGATTATTTGATCGGCTTTTTCATGGTCGGCGCCTATCAGGAAATCCTCGGCGACATGCACAACCTGTTCGGAGACACCCACGCCATCAATATCGAACTGGATGAAAGCGGTTACCATTTCGGCGAATTCATGGAAGGCGAGGATGTCAGCGAGTTGCTCGATTATGTACATATCAACACCGATGGGTTAAAAGCCGCCTATCGGCAAAAATTGAGCGACAGCCCGCTGAATTCCGATCAAAAACAAGCGTTTGAACAGGAACTGCTGGCTGGCTTGAACGCTTATACTTATCTTGAAAAGTAAAAAAGCGTTGGAGGGTTGGCGATAGCGTAACCCTCCATCGGATTCGAACTTGGGCGAAAATGCCCATCCAAAGAATGAATTGTATGTAAGGAATGAGACTATGAATAAATGGATAATCGGTTTCTCTCTATTGTGTTGCGTGGCCTGCAACAAATCCGCGCCGATGTTGAGCAAGCTTCCGAATGACGCCGTGATACTGGCTTTCGGCGACAGCCTGACGTATGGCACGGGCGCATCTGCACAGCATGATTACCCGGCTATCCTGGCCCAACTGACGGGGCGCGAGGCGATCAACGCCGGAGTACCCGGAGAAATCAGCCAAGAAGGCCGGCAACGTTTATCGGCGGCGCTCGACGAATATCAACCCAATTTATTGATTCTGATCCATGGCGGCAACGACATCTTGAGACAAATTCCCGCCGACCAGACTCGCGACAACCTGAAAGCCATGATCGCCGAGGCCAAGCAACGCAATATCCAGGTGGTCCTGATCGGTGTGCCGCAATTTGGACTGGTGTTTTTACACAGCGCCGAAATTTATTCGGAAATTGCCGAATCCGAGAAGATTCCCAGCGACCTTGAAACCCTACCGAAGATCCTTGCTACCAATGAGCTTAAATCCGACACCGTTCATCCCAACGATCAGGGCTACCAGCGCTTGGCCGAAAATATTGCCGCCCTTCTTAAACAACAAGGCGCGCTATAAGTTGATGTCGGAGAATCCATTATCATGAAAACAGGAATAATAGGCTTGGGTGCGATGGGGCTCGGCATGGCGCGTAATCTGGCCAAGGCCGGCTATTTAACTGGGGTTTATAACCGCACAAGCGACAAAGCCGAAGCGTTGGCCGAAGAGTTACGGATCAAGGCCTACCCGACGCAGCAAGCCTTGGCCGAAGAGGTCGACATCGTGCTGATTTGCGTATCGGCGGACCAGGATGTGTTGGATGTGGTTTCGGAGATTGAGACGACGATCAAACCAGGCTCAGTGGTAATAGACATGTCGACGGTCAGCAGCAGCACCGCCCAACAAGCGGCGACTATTCTGAAAACCAAACAAGCCGATTTTCTCGACGCCCCGGTTTCCGGCGGCGTGGAAGGCGCCAACAATGGCACGCTGGCGATGATGGTCGGTGGTGACGCGCAAGCTCTGGAACGCGTACGGCCAATATTGGCAGCCATGACGGCGCGCATCGAGCACATGGGCGCCACCGGCGCCGGCCAAGCTTGCAAGGCGGTCAATCAGATCATGTGCGCCGGCATCAATCAGGCCGTGACCGAAGCCCTGGCATTTGCCGAGGCGCAAGGATTGAATCTGGATAAAGTCATCGACGTCGTCTCCGGCGGGGCGGCCGGCAACTGGTTTTTACAACATCGCGGCAAGACCATGACCCGAGGCATTTTCACTCCCGGTTTCAAGCTGGCCCTGCATCACAAGGACTTGCTGATCTGCCGGCGGATGGCCCGGCAAGCCGGCGTCGCTTGCCCATTGACCGAAACGACCCTGGCCGATTACGATCGACTGATGCAACAAGGGCTCGGCAATGAAGACATATCGGCTTTGTATCGATTAAAACGAAAATAATAATTCACTCAACAAAGGTGTAAGGATGAAAATTACAGTATTTGGCAGCGGTTATGTCGGCTTGGTGACGGGCGCCTGTCTGGCCGATGTCGGCAATCATGTGATGTGCATGGACGTCGATCAGCGCAAGATCGATCAGTTAAAGCAAGGCATCATCCCGATTTACGAACCGGGCTTGGAGGAAATGGTCAAGGATAACCAGGCCGCCGGCCGCCTGAGCTTTACCACCGATGTCGAGGAAGCCGTGAATTTCGGCCTGTTCCAGTTCGTCGCGGTTGGCACTCCGCCGGACGAAGACGGCTCGGCCGATTTGAAATACGTATTGGCGGTGGCCAAAAGCGTCGCCGAGCACATGAACGATTACAAAATCATCGTCGATAAATCCACCGTGCCGGTTGGCACCGCCGACAAGGTCAAGCAAACGGTGGCCGACGCCTTGGCGCAACGCGGGCAGAATCTGGAATTCGACGTGGTATCCAATCCGGAATTCTTGAAGGAAGGCTCGGCGCTGGACGACTTCATGAAACCGGACCGCATCGTCATCGGCACCGACAATCCCAGAACCGCCGAATTGTTGAAAGCCCTGTACGCGCCGTTCAATCGCAGCCGCGAGCGGGTCATCACCATGGACATCCGTTCCGCCGAGCTGACCAAATACGCCGCCAACGCGATGCTGGCCACCAAGATCAGCTTCATGAACGAACTGGCCAATCTGGCCGAAAGACTGGGCGCCGACATCGAACACGTCCGCCACGGCATCGGTTCCGACAGCCGCATCGGCTACAGCTTTATCTATCCTGGCTGCGGTTACGGCGGCTCTTGCTTCCCGAAAGACGTCAAAGCTCTGGAGCGCACCGCCCGCGACTATGGTTATCATGCCGAGTTACTGAGTGCCGTTGAGAACGTCAACGACAGACAGAAGCACCGTCTGTTCGAAAAAATCTGCGCGCATTATCCTGACGGCGTGAAGGGCAAAGTGTTCGCGCTTTGGGGTCTTGCCTTCAAACCCAACACCGACGACATGCGCGAAGCGCCCAGCCGTGTATTACTGGAAGCCCTGATCGAAGCCGGCGCCAGCGTACAAGCCTACGATCCCGAGGCTATGCACGAAGCGCAACGCATCTATGGCGACAAAGCCGGACTGGCCTATTGCGAGAAACAACCGGAAACCTTGCGCAACGCCGATGCCTTGATCATCGTCACCGAATGGAAACAATTCCGCAGCCCGGATTTCGAGCAACTCGGTCAACAACTAAGTGACAAGGTGATTTTCGACGGCCGCAACATGTACGAACCACGCTTGGTGAAACAGGCCGGTTTGCAGTATTACGCGATTGGGCGTTGATTGGTTGTTTGTTCTGTCAGAATGGACAGTGAATTAGTGTCGCTGTCGCGACGGA
>JAJRDU010000218.1 GCA_028748685.1 Methylococcaceae bacterium | reverse complement strand
CTGATCGAAACAAAAAGCGGCTTGCGAATATTGTTTTTCAAGATTGCTGATTCTCTCCGCCCGCTTTGACGAACCCATCGGCATCGGCTAGTATGGCCTGGGACCCATCAACGTAGAGTATGAGAAAATCGTAATGCGTGCCGCACCTTATACTATCCTGATCGTGGATGACCACCCAGCCAACTTGTTTACCTTGGAAGCCCTGCTTCAGCGTCTGGAGGGTTGCACGATAGTAAAGGCTGAATCCGGCGAGGCGGCGTTGGCCGCCACGGTCGAGCATGCGGTGGATATAGTGTTGCTGGACGTGCAGATGCCTGGCATGGATGGTTACGAAACCGCCCAGCATCTGAAAATGACGGCGCGTACCTGTGACATTCCTATCATCTTTCTGACCGCGGTATTCAAGAGCGAAGAATTCATCAAGCGCGGCTATGCCGTTGGCGCCATCGACTATCTCACCAAACCTCTGGATGACAACCTGTTAATCAACCGGGTGAAACTTCATCGCTCGCTGCACGAGCGGGAAGTTGCACTAAAGGATGCGTTGGAAAAACTTCGGCAAAGCAGCGAACAAAGCTTCCGCGAATTGTTCGAAGGCTCCATGGATGCCATCACCATCACCGATCCGGAACAGGGCTTCGTCGATTGCAACGCCCGAGCAGTGGAATTATTTGGCTTCGAATCGAAGCAACAACTGATCAATGTTCATCCTGGCGTGGTTTCTCCCCCAACCCAACCCAACGGGCGTCCATCCCTCGACCTTGCGGATGAATACATCCGGCGAGCCATGGCGGAAGGCAAAATGCAGTTTGAATGGGTGTATCAAAGACCGGATGCTAGCCTGTTCACGGTGGATATTCTGCTGAGCGCTATCAACTGGAAAGGACGGCCCGCGGTACAGGGATCATTGCGCGACATCACCGAACTCAAGCGCAACGCGGATGAATTAAGGCGCTATAAAGATCATCTTGAGGACGAGATACAATTGCGCACCGCCGATCTGGTGCTGGCACGCGATGCCGCGGAGGCTGCCAACCGCGCCAAGAGCGCATTCCTCGCCAGCATGAGCCACGAATTGCGCACGCCGCTGAACGCCATCCTTGGTTTCTCCAAACTGCTGCGCAAGGACACGCAACTGCTTCCTGCGCAGCGTGACAAACTCGATATCATCAACCGTAGCGGCGAGCACCTTTTGATGCTGATCAACGACGTATTGGAAATGTCCAAGATCGAAGCGGGACGGGTGCAACTGGAAAATGCACCGTTCGACTTGGGCGCCATGATAAGCGAGGTCACAGGCCTGCTGGAGGTTCGTGCCAAGGAAAAAGGCTTGCGACTCTTGATCGACCAGTCGTCGCGCTTTCCCCGCTACATCCATGGGGATGAAGCGCGCCTGCGTCAGGTGCTGACCAACCTAGTCGGCAACGCCGTAAAATTTACCCGGCAAGGCGAAGTAACCGTACGCCTGGGTACCAGACAGAACAACATTTCACATTTGAAGATAGAAGTCGAAGATTCGGGCCCCGGTATTAGGCCTGAAGATCAACATCGCATCTTCCAGCCTTTCGTGCAACTCGGTAAGCAGAAAGGTGACAACAAGGGTACAGGGCTGGGATTGGCACTCACCCGGCAATACGTGCAGTTGATGGGGGGGACGATCAGTGTCGAGAGTGCGCTGGGCAAAGGCTCGCTGTTCCGGGTCGAACTGCCCTTGAGCGAAGCTCATGCGGCCGACGTCGCCCAGCCGCCTGCCCCTTTAAAAGGCGATGTGATAGGCGTGGCTCCCGGTCAGTCGGCCTACCGCATCCTGATCGTCGAGGATCAACTGGAGAACCAGATGCTGCTTACCCAGCTAATGCAAGACGTTGGGTTTCGGGTCAAGGTAGCGGACAACGGAGAACAAGGCGTGCGACTATTCCAGAGTTGGCAACCGCATCTGATCTGGATGGATGAACGCATGCCGGTGATGGACGGCAAGGCCGCAACGAGAGCGATTCGCGCCCTACCTGGCGGCAAGGAGGTCAAGATCGTTGCCGTCACCGCCTCGGCTTTTATAGAACAACGCGAAGAATTGCTGAATGCTGGGATGGACGACTTCGTGCGCAAACCCTACCGCTTCAACGAAATATACGAATGCCTGGCCAGAGAACTGGGCGTGCAATATATATACGCCGATGCGCAGCAGGCAGTCGATGCGGAGGCTTTGCCATTGACGGCAGAGATGCTCTCGTTGTTGCCACTCGAGTTACGCAGCGAACTCCATGAAGCGCTGGAAAACCTGGACGCAGCGCGGATAGGCGCAGTCATCGAACAAGTCATCAGCCACGACTCAGCCCTACACAAAACATTGTCTCTACTGGCAAGAAACTTTGACTATCCGGCCATCCTGAAGGCATTGCAGACGGATCCATCGGTAAATTAGCGCCATCCCCGGCAAGGCAAGACGCTTAATCCTAAAAAATCAGTTGATGCGTTTTTTAGGTTAATCAGACGACGTTCATCAAGTTGCATATCAGCCGTTTCGCCGGTAGATTTTTTCATGTTTGGCATAGGGGATAAAAAAGCGTTCGCCCTCGCCCGCAACAATTCCCTCGCTTGGACCAAGCACCAGGAATCCATCCCGATGCAAGGAACTATAAAACAGTTCCATCACCCGCTGCTGCAACTCGGGATGAAAATAGATCAGCACGTTACGGCAGACGATCAGTTGAAATTCATTGAACGAACCGTCATGTTCCAGTGAGTGCTGATAAAACACCAGGTGCTTGGGCAGGCGCGGCCCCATTTTCAGGTAGCCCTTGCCGACAGTCAGCCAGTCTTCCAGACAACGCTGCCCGCCACTCACCCGATAATTGCGCTGACCTTCATCGAAATGCTCCAGAGGGTACAAACCATTTTTGGCTTCCTCCAGTTGGTAGGGGTTGATGTCGGTCGCAAAAATCTGGGTTTTATCCAACATACCCAGTTCATCCAACAGGATCGCCAATGAATAGGCTTCCTCGCCGTTGGCGCAGCCGGCCGACCAGATCTTGATGCTGGAAAAACTGTCCAGATAAGGCAGCACCTTCTCACGCAACACTCTGAACTGTTCGGGATGGCGAAAAAAAGCGGTGACGTTGATCGATAACTCCAGAAACATCTGCTCGAATGCGTCCGGATCGGTCAAAATCTCCCGTTGCAAGGTAAAGAAATCGGGCCAGCCCTTCTGGTTGAGTAGCTTGTTCAATCGGCGTTGTACCGTACCTGGCTGGTAATTGCGGTAGTCGTAGCCGTAACGGGAAAAAACTGCTTCCAACAGCAAATCAATCAATGGCTGGGAGAAGTTTTGGCTGCGTCCGGCTACCGCGGACGCCACGAAGCAACGCAACTCGGGCAGTGATAGCACATGGTCGAAAGCGCCACTGGCGATGCCGGCATCGGTTAGATTACGAGCACCACAATCATCGCTGTTCTCCACCAACACCAGACCGCCCTGGTCTTTAATGGACTTTAATCCGGCCACGCCGTCATTGCCATAGCCGCACAACAACACCCCCAGACTGGATTGGCGATACTCTCTGGCCACCGAGGTGAATAACACTTCAATGGAAGGCCTGGCGTAATTGATTTTTTTGTCCCGGGTCAGATACACCATGCCATGCGCCACCTTCATATGGTGCCCGGGTGGCGCGATATAAATGGTGCCGGGCACGACTGCCGTTAGGTGCTGAGGCAATTCCACCCTATAGTCGGTGCGAACCTGTAGCAAATTATCCAGCCGGCTAGGTTCGTTCTCCAGAATATGCTGGACTATAAAAACCACCGCCTTACTGGCAGGCAGCACCTCGATGATAGCCAGTATTTTGTCCAGGCTATCGGCCGAGCCGCCCAACACGACCGCTGTCACTTCCGAAACAACGGGCAAAGTCCCGCCGGCAAGCTCGCCCAGAGCGGGAAGCCCCATCCGCATCAGGTGATACAGCAGGTAATTGTGGTAGGTAACAATTTTTAACGGTACCGACGAGGCGCTAAGATCGAGCAGCGTTTCCAGCACGTCGCCTGGTAGGGTACGGGCGTCATAGAAGGTTATTTCCACTTTCCGCTCATCCCTTTGCGCTAGCGCATTCAACAGGTCACGATGGCAAACCGGATCAGTCAGTTCTCCGAGCACGCCGATACGGCGAATTCCGGTAGTTTCCTGAACGGTGATGCTCACCGCTTTTCCTCACACCATACCCTAGCCATGTTGACTAGCACTTCATAATCCACTGGCTTGGATAAATAATCATCGGCTCCCGACTCCAAAGCCTTTTCATGGTCAGCCTTCAAGGCCTTGGCGGTGAGGGCTATCACCGGAATCCGCGAAATACGCGCGTCGGCACGGATTTGACGAATCGCCTCGTAACCATCCATCTCCGGCATCATGATGTCCATAAACACCAGGTCGGCGCCCTGCTGACGCAAGTGTTCCAGTCCCTTCTGAGCGTTGAGGGCATTGTCGACTTGGGCTCCATGTTGTTCCAAGGCCGAGGTGATGACAAAAAGATTACGCGGGTCGTCGTCGACCACCAGAATTCTACGCCCTTCAAGCTTCTTACCTCGCTGTTCAGGCATGGTGGCATTGGCCAGGCCATTTAACTTTTCGGTACCCGAGGGCATGTTGTGCAGGAAACGCTCGATATTGTCCAGCATGCGCTGTTCGGCATGGGGCGCATCAACAATGATACTATCGGTGTATCGGCGTAACGCCGCTTCTTCGTCGGCGCTTAACACAGCCTGGCTGTAGAGAACCAGTCGTATTTCCGGTGCCGCCTCGCGGAGAATATGGCAAACCTCGGCACTGTCTTCCTCACCGTCATTGCGCGCCAAGTCCACAATAACCACTGGCCATGACGAGGTGTGCAGCATCTCGACGGCTGCGGGCAGGTTGGCCACCGCCGTGACTTTTATGTCCTGCTGGGACAGCATCTCTAACAGCTTGGTGCGCGTCAGAGACTGGCCTTCCAGCAATAGCAGGTGGCTGGATTGCTGTGCGGCTTCCAAAAGTATTTTGGCCTCGGCATCGGCCAATTGGCTTTCACTGACCGGTTTTTGCAAATAGCCTACAATCCGTTCGTGCAAGTTTGCTTGTGCTTTGTCGCGTGCCGAAATGACGTAAACCGGTAAGCGGCGCAACTCGCGGTCGCTCTTCAGGTTATGCAACACTTCACCGCCATCCAGATCGGGCAGCCCCAGATCAAGCAGGATGCCTCGCGGCCGATAGGCCTTGGCCATGCGCAGCCCCTCTTTTCCGGACGACGCAATCAGGGTCTTGTAGCCCAGCTGTTTGTTGAGCATCATCAGAGCCTCGCAGAAGCCCGGGTCATCATCGATCACCAGTATCACAGGATCCGAGGTCTTGAGGTTGGTGCGATCATCGTGTACCTGAAATCGCTCTCGGCCCAATGCGGTAACGGGGCTCCCTAAATGCTCGCGATTAAAACTCGTCGGCTCGGCTTCCACTGTCTCTCTTCCGGCCTCGATCGTCATCGGCAGCAGCAGCGAAAACGTACTGCCCTCTCCTGGCGAGCTCTGCAATTCGATAGTCCCCCCCAGCAAGTTGGCGAAGCGCTGACTGATCGAGAGGCCCAAGCCGGTGCCGCCGAACTCGCGCGAGATCGATCCATCCAGTTGCTGGAAGGCCTCGAACACCAGATGTTGTTTATCCCGCGCAATACCAATACCGGTGTCGATCACCGCAATCCGTAGCGGAAAATCACTGCGCCCGCTGTTTTCGAAACGCAAGGTGACGCTGCCTTGCTTGGTAAACTTAAAGGCGTTGGACAACAGATTTCGCAACACCTGGGAAAGCTTATCGCGATCGCTGACAAATTCACCTTGCAAGCGATCTTCCACCTTGAATTCCAACTTCTTATCGAGCGCCGTCGCCGAGAACAGTTCCTGGAAATCAGCCGCCAGATCACGGCTGGCTATGGTATTGAGGTGCAACTCCATTTTGCCGGATTCAATCTTGGAAAGGTCGAGTATGTCGTTGATCAGGCGTAGCAGTTCTTCTCCTGATTGATGCACAATACTGGCGCGTTTAACCTCCTCATCGCTCAGATGCTTTTCTTCGTTCATGGCCAGCATCTTGGACAAAAGTATGACGGAATTGAGCGGAGTGCGCAGTTCGTGCGACATATTGGCGAGGAATTCGGATTTGTATTTGCTGGCAAGCTCCAGCTCCTTGGCGCGCTGGTTTAAATCATCTCGAGACCGATTGAGGTCTTGATTTTTGCGTTCCAGTTCCCGCGCCTGTTGTGCCATTTGCTGCTGCTGTTCTTCCAATTGGGCATTGGTCTGCATCAGCTCCTCGGCTTGCTGCTGCAATTGCTGTTGCTGTTCTTCCATCTGTGCGTTGGAAGTTTGCAATTCCTCGGTTTGCTGTTGCAACTGCAGTTGTTGCTCTTCCATCATCGTATTGGCATCTTGCAGACGACGGCTCTGATCCAGCGCCTGACGGGTGGCTTCCTCGGAGACCTGCAATAAGTCTCTGATTTGTCCGTGTTGTTCGACGATGTAGAGGAAGGACGCCATCACCTCCGCCGCTCTGTTGAGGAATTCCAGCTTGAGGTCGTCGTAGCGTTCGAAAGCGGCAAGTTCAATCACGCCAACCAACTCGCCTTCACGTAGCAACGGATAAGTATAGGTATGACATGGAGGCATGCTCAACGTGCCGGTAACGATGGGCGCGGCGTCATCCACCGCATGCAGAATAATGGTCTTGCGCTCCCTCGCGGCCTGACCCACCGCGCCTTCACCCAGCCGGAAACGGTTGCCCAACGCCTCGCGTTCGGTGAACATATAGCTCCCCAGCAATTCCAGCGTTTGCTCGTCCTTATCGAAACGGTAGAACACGCCTCGCCCCGCTTCCAGTATGCGCCCAGCCAGGCTGATCGCCGCATCGGCAAGCTGCTCCGGCGTCAAATCGCCGGTCAGCGCCTGATTCAATTGACTCACACCATCCTTGAGCCAGTTGTTGCGTAACTCAGTCTGGCGGGATTCGCGCAGCATGCGGGTCATGTTGTTGAGGGCTATTCCCAATCGATCAAGATCGGACAGCAACGGCACCTCGCCGGAAAAATCGCCCTTGGAAATCACGTCCGCCTGTGCCGCAAGTCGTTCCATATTGACCATTAGCGTTCGACTAGAGTCCAGCATGCGGCTGATTTCGTCCTCGGCGCGGTATTCGAGGTCTTCACGATTGGTTTCGCCGCGCCCTAGGCGCTGTAACTGGCGGGTGACGAATTCCAGCGGCCCCATCAGGCCGCCGACGTAGTAACGGGAGGCTGCCAGCACCACCACGACCACCATCGCGCATAACAGGAAAAAAAACAGCACAAAGCTATTCAACTCGGCGAGTGCTACCGACTCATCGGAGACCCCCACCAAAATGAAGCCGTTCTCATGTCGGCCGATATTGGGGTGAATATGACGGAAGGACAGGATGTTGCCGTGACTGGCCAGGGTTTGCTGTTGTTCGGCGTGTTTCATCTGTTCCAACAAACCGGGATAATCCGCTTCAAAACTGGCACCGTGCCCCAATATTCGCCCGAAGGTCTTGCGCTGATCGGGATGAAACAAGTATTCGCCTTCGGTATCGATAACATAATATTGGCGATTAGGCTCAATCTGATTGGCTTCCCGCGCGTACTGGAAATACTTGTCCGCCAGCAGATTGACGACAATGACACCATATCTGACATTGTTGCCGCCGATCACCGGCATCACGAAACGCACGACCGACACCAGCGGTTTTTCAATCTGACCATTTTCGACGTTAGGCGACAGGGCGCTGGCGTAAGCTTCGCCTTCGGCCAGTTGCATGCCCTTGATGAAATAATCCTTGTCTTGGACATTCTGCAGTTCAGCAACCGGAACGATGCGAGCCTTGCCGCTGGGCAGGTCACGCTTGATGCCGATACGTTCCTTGCCATCGGCCGAGATGAAACGAATCTTATAATAATAGCTGTAGGCACTGGCGAACTGTTGCACTTGCTCTTCGGCAATACTCCTCCAATAATCCATTTTTTGCTGGTCGCGCAAATCTTCCCAGTACAGAAATTTCATTAAACTCGAGATTTTTCCCAGATAACCCAGATCGCTACGCACCAGTTCCTGGAGGATATCCATTTTGTTGGCCGCTTCCGCGGTATAGCTCGCCACCAGTTCGCTCGCCTTGCTTCGCAGGGCATTACTGGCCGCGTTGAAACCAAAATAGCCGACCACGCTCACGGAGATCAGGGTAACCAGATAGAACATCAGCAAAAAGCGGGTACGTAGGCCACTCCGGTGATACCAGCTGGGCCTATCCTTCATCCACTGCCCCATGCGACCAGGGATGGCCTTCAATTGATCCAGAGTCTTCATCGCCATCCCCTTATTGCACCTTGACCAGATGCAGCTTGGCGGTCACGTAGCCAAGCAGTTGAACCACCTCGGTCGGGGTCTTGCCTTCGTGGAACTCCGCCGGCGGAGTGATCTGGTGCCACATCCCCAGCCTCGCCTTGATGACCTGAAGATCGGCGATACAGAGCGTAACCATATTCAACGCGTCGGACGGCACCA
>JAJRDU010000217.1 GCA_028748685.1 Methylococcaceae bacterium | reverse complement strand
AGCTGTAGCCCATCGGTAGCCGGTGTTATTTTGCAAGAGCCAATCCCTTTTGCAGCAAAATAATTTAACCTGCCCCCTTATTTGCAATGATTTGCCGAGGTGATTCATGTCCGCCGTGCTTAAACAAACCCACTATACCGCCCAAGAATACTTAAGCCTGGAACGTAGCACGACCGTTAAAAGCGAATTCCACGACGGGCAAATCTATGCCATGACCGGCTCTAATCGGAAACATAATTTGATTACCGGTAACATCGCCGTGGAATTAAGTGTGCAGCTCAAAAACCGCCCCTGCGAGGCCTATGTCAACG
This sequence comes from Methylococcaceae bacterium, assembly GCA_028748685.1. Lineage (GTDB taxonomy): Bacteria > Pseudomonadota > Gammaproteobacteria > Methylococcales > Methylomonadaceae > Methylomonas. The sequence continues at coordinate 25,649 of JAJRDU010000217.1, read as the reverse complement.
ACATGCGGGTCAAGGCCGCCAAGGCCCGCAGCTATCATTACCCGGACATCGCCGTGGTCTGCGGCACACCGGAATTTGAAGACGCCCAAGTGGACACCTTGCTCAATCCAACGCTGCTGATTGAAGTGTTGTCACCGTCCACCGAAGCCTACGACCGTGGCGGCAAGTTTTCTCATTACAGAAAAATAGCCAGTTTGCGCGAATATCTGCTGGTGACGCAGGATCAGGCCAGCATCGAGCGTTATCTGCGACAAGGAGAAGTCTGGATATTGAGAGAAGCGCAGGGGCTGGAAGCTGCCGTGTCGCTGGAAAGCATCGACTGCCAGCTCAGCTTGCGCGAGGTTTACGACAAGGTTTTTGAGGATAGCGAAAATCAGGCTGGTTAAGCTTGTCGCGTTCCTGACAGGCGGCTAGGGAACGATGAAAGTAACCTGACCCGAATGGCACCATTTTGCAGCACCATAATTTAACCAGACCCCATTTTCCTTTGCGTGTTTGAGCAGTTGCTCAACTTCCGTCGCCGTCAACACCACGGGCAGCCGGCGCGGTTTTTTCGGGCGTTCGAAGCCGTCCAACCAACGAAGCTCATTATCTCAGGATGGAGGATTTTGTGCTGACTGCGTTTGGGAGAGATGCATTAGGTTGTCGTTTCAAGGAGCCTTCCAAAACTAAAATAGCGGTTTGCGTTATTTTAGTTTTTTCGTAGAATCGAAAATAAGTGGTGTATTAGCTAATCGGTAGCCAGCATTCAGTGAAACTGACCGTAGGCTTTACGGGGGAGTCGGTGTTATTTTGCAGAGCTGATCCCGATTTTTCTTTGCCTGTTGCTCACCCAGTTTGCTATCAATTACTCGCCAGCGCCAAAACGCAGGACAAGCGTTCGCCCGGTAACCGGCAAATCCAGTCATTCAACACCCCATTGCCATCAAGATCGTCATCCACTCACCGTATCGGTTTGACAAAAACCACCAAGCCAACCCTATAATCCCCATAACAACAGTCATTGTGGCGGTTCAGTCCAACAAGATTTATCTACCGCGATGCAGGCCCGCGCAGTGAGTTGAGTTTCCGGCGCGGCAGATAAACGCTATTCGTTAGACGTCACACAAGTCGTATGCGAACCATCACAACGCTCATTTGTCTGTCCGCCATTGTCGCGATCGCGCATGCGCGAGCAAGTGAACAGCAATCCGCAAAGGTCGAAGCATCTCCATCTCCTGCTGTCAATCAGCCGTCGCGCACAGCAAGCGCCTCACCGTCTAGGTTGAACTCAGCAGACGGCTTACCGATCTCTGTTAGCGTGGTTCAAAGCCCATCGGAAGCAGCGAGTGCAGCCGAGCGTGACATGCGAAATGACGAGCGCGACGCAAGAAGTCTCGTCATTCAAGAACGCTCGGCTGCGGCTACCGAAGAACAGGCGTTACTAGCCAAATGGTCGATCATGGTCTCCGTTGTAGGGACAGCCCTCTTGCTTTGGAACATTGCCCAAACCCGCAAGGCAACTGCAGCCGCGGCGCACGCAGCAGAGGCGGCCACCGAACAAGTCCGCGCAGTTATTAGAATGGAACGGGCAAGCTTGATAGTGACCGACGTTTCACTCAGAACTGTCCTCACGACCCCTGAGGGGAACACGCTGTATCTTCCAGTTGTAACGTACATCAATCACGGAAGGTCAGCCGCAATGGTTACCAGGGCTGGAATTCAAATCAAGGTATGCACCGACTCTGAACTGAAGCCTGAGCCAGAGTACCAGAAGACCGTAGATTGCGATCCATCAAGTATTGGCAGCTTGTTCATCAAGCCAGGCGAGACATTCATCGATCAGACACTTGGTATGCTGTCAGTTAGCGAAGAGCAACTTCAATCACTCGGGAATGACGGTCGTTTCATTTGGGTTTGGGGTCACATCGAGTACATCGATCAATTCGATGGAGTGACTGACGCTGGTTTCATAGCATTCCAGTATCCGGAAATTAGGGTCGGTGAAAGACTAGTTCAGCCGGCCTCGTTTAGATTCAAGGGACCAGCCGCATACACCTACATAAAGCGTATCGCTGGCAAACGCTCGCAATCCGTCTAGCACTTCCGGTTCCGCTGATTCCCAAACTCCAGTTTGGGAATGATGCCTTGAAAGCTCCAGCTTTCGTTAATTTGATCGGGAAGCAAGAGCTTCCAAGACCTGGTAACCCCAAGCCGGAGTTTGGTTACCAGGTAAACTGCCTCAAGCCTGCGATTTTATCACCCGGCTCCGCCAGACGCCGTTGCTAGCGAAACGGCCCCATCCCCAGCGCAACCAGTTCAGCAAGCGATACGCCATCAGCGGGCACGGAAACCACGGTTGCTATCGGCAACTCGGCAGCGTTGCGGTCCTGATACCAGTTCATTGATATGCGGTCGACTGGTTGCCGGTGATTTGCATATCGGGCGTCCCCAGCAGGCCTTGCTGGACGGCGTCAAACAACAGCACCAGCGACGATAACGTCAGGACGACCAAGCCGACTTGCGCCAGATTGAAGCCTCTGGCCGATTCCTTATAATGATGTTCCGAAGTATGGGGCAGGTCTTGCAATCGCGCATTTGGCCTAACCCAACGCTCAACCGGAGCGCGGAAGTAATGCGGTTTTGTTTGTCAGCTTCCCGTGCCGCGCCCGGTTAGCTTTGCGTTAGAGCGCTAGACAATGGTGAAGGAAAAATGGGTGGTTGGTCCCGAATACGACGAGCAGCTATTTCGTCGTTTAGGCGCTGTGCTGAAAAGCATGGAATTTTGTCTTGATTCAGAATGGGATGGCATTAGTGGTTCTCAAGACATTTCGCATTGGGAGCTAAAATCACCAGCCAGTTCACTTGTCATAGACTCAGAAACATACATGAGTTTGTCCGTCGAAGGGACTGCTGAGCTTGTTCAGCGCGTCCGCCAACAATTTGAGGTTAATCATGCTCTCTAACCATACGCTCAAGTTCGCTCCCTCCGGTCGCTGGGTCGCGCCTTCGGCGCGCCCCTTAGCTACCCGTTAAGTTCCTCAATCTCATGCGTAATCGAGCCGCCTCGCAAATTGGTCTTGTCGCCATGTCACGCCGAGTCACCTCGGCGCAGAAGGAAACATTGCATGGCTACTGAGATCGAAAGGCTATTTCCCGGCATCGGCCCGAAGTCAGGTGAAATGTTGCGTGCCGCTGGAATTACTTCGGTACAGCAACTTCGTGAGCTTGGTTCTGTACGCGCCTATGTAATGGTTAAACGCGCCGCCAAAAGTAACCTTGGTCTAAACTTCAACCCCAGCTTGAACTTCTTGTGGGGACTGGAGGGATTACTCACGGGCGAGCAATGGAGAAGCATCGCCAAGAATCATAGAGCCAGTCTGTTGCTCGCCCTTGAGGAGGCAGAAAAAAATGAATAACTCGGTAGGCATTATCAATGCGCTCAACCCGACATGCCGCAAGCGGCATGTCCCTGAGCTTTGTCGTTGGGCCGCGTCCCTTGATCGGAGCTTTTCATGAAGCCGTTTCCGCTACTCGTTGGCGGCGTTGTTGCCGGACTCATCATCATCGCCGGTGAGTCACTTCTGAATCTGGTGGTACTCACTGACGAATGGGCCAATCTGCTTTTGCGTTTTGCCCTTCCTCAACCAACCCCTCTCGTCGCGGCACAGGGTGTGCTCAAGCTGCTGCTCCTTGGCATCTTTTCTGTCTGGCTGGCGGTTACTTTCAGGCCCACCTTTCCTGAATCCAGTCGCGCCGGCGTCGTCTCTGGGCTTTGTGTTTGGTTCCTCGTCTGGGCCTGGGTGCAGTGGGGAATGCTGCTTGCGGGCTTCGTTACAGCACCCATTGCCGTAGCGACCGTCGCATGGGGATTTGTCGAGCTGCCGCTTGCCGCATGGGCAGGCACATGGATGTATTGGCAATTGAACAACAGGTCTCGGTGAAAGTGCGTTGGTGTATTCGGCCTCCCATCATTCCATCGGACCTTGCGCATAAAGCCGCAAGGCCTGTGAATTCAAACGTTAGCGCACCGAAGATAGTGTGCAACCGGAACTCAGCAAGCAGGAGAAATAGCGATGTCCAAGCATCATATTTTCGCGACAGCATTTGCAAAAGTTTATCCTCTGTATGTTCAAAAAGCGGAACGCAAAAAACGCACGCAAGAAGAAGTCGACCGTATAATTTGCTGGCTGACGGGCTATGACCGAGCAGGTTTACAACAACAGATCGAACGAGAAAACGATTTTGTAACATTTTTCGCTCAAGCACCCGCCGTTCACCCAAATAGCTCACTTATCAAGGGCGTAGTGTGCGGTGTTCGCGTAGAAGAAATAAACGATCCTCTGATGCGGAAAATACGTTACCTGGATAAGTTGATCGATGAACTCGCAAACGGAAAAGCAATGGAGAAAATTCTGCGGCAATAGCTCGTTTCGCCATGAGGTACAACAACGTAGAACCATCGGAGTATTCATATGACCAATACAGGTAAAAGTCCCCGTCGTTTGTTGCATAGCGCTGGCGCGCTGCTACTAGGTTTTGTCGTGGTCGCCGCCCTCTCTATTGGCACAGACCAATTGATGCACCTGCTGGGTTTATTTCCCCCTTTGGGTCAGCCCGTTCAAGGTTCTGACCTACTTCTTCTGGCGTTTACCTACCGCAGCATTTATGTCATTTTTGGCAGTTACCTCGTTGCGAGAGTAGCCCCTTACGCCCCGATGCAACATGCTTTGGTTTCGGGTCTTATCGGGCTTATTCTAAGCACCGCCGGCGCAATCACCCAATGGCATCTCGGCTCGCACTGGTATCCAATTGCAATCATGCTAACTGCCTTACCCTATGCTTGGCTTGGTGGTGTTCTTCATCGCAAATGGCATGGTCAAAACGCTAACCCAGCAGTCCACACGGACGCTACGCGATAAAGCCGCACAGCGCCGGTTAGCTCTACGTCATGCATTCAACTACGCTTTGGAAGGTGTAAATGAATTTACACAGTGGATCATGCCTTTGTGGCGAAGTGAATTACAAACTTAACTCGGACATCATCAGGATTGTTATACCTTTCGCACATCAAATTTCGGCACCGCAATTCCCTCTCCTGTTGGAGAGGGTTAGGGTGAGGAGATTCAAAAAACCGAAATTTGAAGTACGATGACTATAATTGTCACTGTAATTTCTGCCGATCACATAGCGGGGCGGCATTTTCTACTTATGCTGCTTTGCCTTTTGCATCGCTTGAATTTACTAAGGGGCTAGAAAATTTAAGCGCCTTTCAGGTTCGCGAAGCCCAAAAACATTTTTGTAGTGTATGCGGCACACCAATATTCAACTTAAACAAGAACGCCAGGGTTTCGGTTACCTGACGGATGCCGGTGAGACCGAAGGCATCTTTTAAGCCGCCAATGCTGGGTTTCGCTCTGCTTAACCCAGCTTACGCACTGCTCGACCTGATCGATATCGCAACCGCCCATGCCGTGACTGATCAGATTGCGCAACAAGGTCAGCCTGTCCTGTTCGTCGAACAAGGTAATCGAAGCCTTAAGCCCAGCGCCTTGTGTTCGGCGCGCAGAATATCCAGGCCCAGCGAATGAAAGGTCGAAACCCTGAGCCCACGGCCTTGCTTGTCGTCCAGCAAGCGCCCGACGGGCTCTTCATCTCCCGAGCGGCCTTGTTGGTGAAGGTCACCGCCGCGATATGCCGGGCGGCGATGCCCTGCCGCACCAAATAGGCGATTTTCTCGGTAATCACCCGCGTCTTGCCGCTGCCAGCGCCGGCCAATACCAGCAAAGGACGGTCGATGATCTTGACGGCGGCTTGTTGCTGGGGGTTGAGTTTGGTGGACATTTACTGCTGGTCTAATGAGGTTTGTCGATAGATAAACTATTGCGTGATCCGGAAGATTAAGCTAGTCTAACGCATAAGCTATAGCGTCAATGTGAGCCAATTCCATAACAAACAATAACTTGGCTTTATGAGGCCAGGATTATACGGCATTCAGAACTGGATTATCGGACTAGTGATGTCGTATACATTACGTTACGCACAACAAGCCGCGCAGGCAGGCAGAGCGATACATGAAGGTGTTCAGACGTAGTCGTCTAGTCGCTCGTTCTTTGCGTGAGTGGCTACCTGTGATTGTTGGCGTACTGTCCCCCACCTATCGCCCGAGATACCGGAGTACCCATGCCTCGTGATTCCCGAACCCAAACCAGAACCCGTGATCGGAGTCCCAGCCGTAGCAAGAGCAGAAGCCCGATCCGGACAGGCTCTAATACCACACGAACCGTATCGCCGCCGCCTCCCCCCCTTGACCAAACAGCGCTTACCCGGAATCGTAGCAAAAATATCGCCGATCTTTTTTTAAGCGTCCGGCAAAGCTTGGAGGAGAAAGGAGATTTCCAATTTCTCGCCGAATCTGCGACTGCCCCGATTGCAGCGGCTTGCCATGGCTGGGCGTTTTTTGGCGCAACTGCGGAGCAAACCTCCGACCCCGCGATTGCCTATGTTGCTGCCAGTCCCTTCTATAAAGATGAACGAAGCCGAGAAGCCGAGCTTAAAATCCAACTCGACGCGCTGTCATTAAGAGTTGACCCTAAACCATATATAGAGATGATTGAGCAGCTGGAACAGTCGAGAACGGCACAAAACGGACCGTTCCTCGCCTCAAGACGCGCTTCACGGCTTTCTGATTCCACCAAAGCACACCAGGAGGTACTAAAGGCTTTTGCAAAAGCTGCGAGGTTAGCGCCATCGGATGCCCCAACGGATGTTGAGTTGCTGGTATATTGGGATGAAAAGGACGGGGAATTTATGTATCGTCATTTTGAGATCGAGTACTGTGAGGCGGTATGCTATAAGAAATTCAATGGAGGCCAGGTCGCTGCAACTACGGGAACAAGCGAACTGGAAGCCAGCGGTGACTCGCAGGTAAAGTCCACTCGCATCTACATAGACCCCGATTCTCTAACCGGTTCTCATAAAACTTATATCGCAGAAATTGCTACCCGCCTGGAATCAGATGCACCTACAGATTCCGGAGATTCGTGAACGACAGAAGCAAAGGGGGCGAAGAGGAAAAAACGAAACGGGGTCAGAACGAAACGGGGTCAGGTCTTGCAATCAAGCAAGATTCCGCTAAACTGAATCCATGGCAAGACCTTTACGACTCGAAATAGCTGGCGGCTTGTATCACGTAACTTCGCGGGGTAACGGCAGGCAGGATATTTACCTTGATGATGAGGACAGGCAAAATTGGCTAGACCTGTTAGGCGAGACTTGTTCCCGATTTAATTGGGTTTGCCATGCCTATTGTCTGATGACCAACCATTACCATATCGTCATCGAAACGATTGAAGGCAATTTATCCCAGGGAATGCGACAGCTTAACGGTGTTTATACCCAACGCTTCGATCGCCGCCACGGTCGGGTCGGCCATATTTTTCAAGGACGATATAAAGCTATTTTGGTCGACAAAGACAGCCATCTGCTCGAGTTATCCCGATACGTGGTTTTGAATCCCGTCCGGGCAGGCATGATCAATGATGCGGCCGATTGGCAATGGAGCAGCTATCTTGCAACGATAGACAAAACGGTGCCGCCGCAATGGCTCCAAACGCATTGGCTATTACGGCAATTTGGTTCGGATCGAACTCAAGCCACGTTGCACTACATCGATTTCGTCAGAGCCGGTGTTGGACTCGCGCCTATTTGGGAAGATTTGCGTCATCAAATCTATTTGGGCGGCGACGATTTTGTCCGCAACCTGCAAACACAAATTTCTTCCACGGCCGCCGATAATCGAGAAATACCTAAAAGCCAGCGACGCTCCATAGCCAGGCCAATCAATCACTACGTCGAAAATTACGCCGATGCGAAAATTGGCATTAAAGAAGCTTACAAAACCGGCGATTACACTATGCAACAAATCGCCCAGGCATTTGGCATCCATTACTCGACCGTTAGCCGAATAATCAATCGGTGACACATTGCAAGACCTGACTCCATTTTCGGTTTTGACCCCATTTTCGGTTTTAGACATCTATCCTTGCCAAGCTTGGGTTTTCGCCCTAATAATTGCCTAACGATCAAGCTTAAGGCCGCCTTGCAACCGGCATCCGCGCTTAGCCTTGTCGCATCCAGGGACAATGTGTCAAATATACCTTTCGCACATCAAATTTCGGTTTGTTGACACCCTCGCCCCAACCCTCTCCCTAAGGGCGAGGGAGCTAATGTGCAAAAACTTGATGTGCGATGACTATACATTCAGTGGAGTAGCCGTGAGAAATTCCTCGATATTTTTTTTAGGCTTAACTGGCGAAGTGATATTGTTGAGCATGTTACTGCTGCACGCCTCGTTCAGCGAAGACGCCCGGCAATCCGTACTCGAACAAAAAGCGGCGCTGGTTAAAAACTTGCGGCTGACCGATCTCTGCCTTTTCACCGAAGCCCGTTATACCCGGCATTTGTCGCAGGCCGACTTGAATACCGCCTTCCAGGATCACCCCCTCTCACTGGAACACTTTCCGTCCGGTTCATTCACCCAGCCCTACCTGGATAATAAAACGCCATGAATACCTGGATCGAAAAACAGCGCTATATCATCGATTTCACGATTTCGTCCTTGCTGCGCCGTAAGGTCAAAAACATTGGCTTGTTGGCTCTATACACGCTGATTGTTTTTATTTTGGCGTCGACAATGTTTTTTACCTACTCGATCAAGAAAGAGGCTTCGCTGATTCTGCAAGGTTCGCCTGAAATCGTGGTGCAAAAAATCGTCGCCGGCCGGCATGATCTGTTTCCGATCAGTTATATCGACGAGATCAAGGCCATACGCGGGGTGGCCAATGTGGAAAGCCGCTTGTGGGGTTATTACTACGACAGCCTGGTACAAGCCAACTACACGCTCCTGACGCCGCCCAGCCCCAAGGATGGAGCAACGACCGAGGCAAAAATGACCACGGTGGTAATCGATCCCAACGATCCGCATGCCGCCGATGTCAACACGCCCTTATTTGAATACGATGGCGCCCCGATAGAACCGGGCACGATCATCATCGGCAACGGCGTGGCGCGGATGCGGCAGATCGGCAACGGCGATTACATGCCGTTCATGGCCTTCGACGGCAAGATCATGAATCAGAAAGTAGTCGGCACATTGTCCTCGGCGTCGGAACTGGTGTCTTCCGATCTGATTCTGCTGAACGGCGACGACTTCAGAAAGTTGTTCGGCATGGCTCCCGCATTCGTCACCGACGTGATCGTCAGCGTCAAGAATCCCAGCGAAGTCGGCATGGTGGCGGGCAAGATCAAGAAACGCCTGCACGACTCGCGCCCCATCATCCGCGAGGAAATCCTCAGGACCTACGATTCCATCTTCAACTGGCGCGGCGGCATGATGATCGTGATTTTCTCGGCGGCGGTGCTGGCCTTCGTGATTTTCGCCTGGGACAAGGCTTCGGGTTTGAGCGCCGGCGAGCGCCGGGAAATCGGCATATTGAAGGCAGTGGGCTGGGAAACCGCGGACGTGATCCAAATGAAATTCTGGGAAGGGGCGATGGTATCGCTGACTGCATTTTTCATTGGCGTGATCCTGGCCTACATCCATGTATTTTTCACGGGCTCCATCGTATTCGAGCCGGCCTTGAAAGGCTGGTCGGCGCTCTATCCCAACTTCGAGTTGACGCCCTTCGTCAATGCCGAGCAGCTGACCACGCTGTTTTTCCTGACCGTGGTACCTTACACCGTAGCCACCATCGTTCCCATCTGGCGCGCGGCGACCATCGACCCCGATACCGCGATGCGGCACACCGGAGAATAAGCCATGATCGAATTGCTCAACGTCAGGAAAGTGTTTAACGCCGGCAATCCCAGCGAATTTTCCGCTATCAACAGCATCAGCCTGAATATCGCCGAAAACAAGGTGACGGTGCTGAAAGGCCCCAGTGGCTCCGGCAAAACCACGTTACTCAGCATAGTCGGCTGCATGAGTAGGCCTTCGGCGGGACGGGTGAAACTGAATGGCCGGGAAATCACCAGCCTGCCGGAGCGCTTCTTGACCGACATCCGCCGCAAGACCTTCGGTTTTATTTTTCAGCAGCCCAATCTGATCAAGGGTATTTCGGTGCTGGAAAACGTGATGTTGCCCGCCTATCCCTTGGGTGAAAAACGTTCCGCCTTGAAGGTCAAGGCCATGGGCGGCCTGGCCGAACTGAACCTGACCAGCAAGGCTTCCTCCAAAGTGGAATGGCTGTCCGGCGGCGAGGCGCAGCGGGTTGCCATCGTCCGCGCCCTGATCAACGATCCCAGCATCATCATCGCCGACGAACCGACCGCGCATCTCGATACCAAGCTGTCCTACCGTTTCATGGAAATCATCGAGCAATTCAAGGCGGACGGCAAGACCGTGATCATCACCAGCCACGACCCCCTGGTTTACGATGCGGCGATAGTCGATCATGTGGTGAATCTGCGCGACGGCAAGATCGAGGACAAGCCGGCGTGATCCTGAATCCCACCGTCATCGCCAATCTGCTGTCGGCCTACGTTTCCAGCGGCATGCTGGTCTATGCGGCCTATTACGGCGCGCAAATATTGAAGCACTGGAACATCGAAAGCGGCGATGAATTGCAGCTAATACTGGAACGAAAGACCTATCTGATTTCGACGCTGCTCAGCTATGTATTCGGGCTGCAATTGCTGTCGCTGTTTTTATATATCTTCACCGCCGACGCCTTGTGCCCCTTGTTCGTCGGCGCGATGTGCGCGGCCGGTACGCTGAACGTCAACGCCTTCGGCTATCCGACGCTGGTGTTGAAGATCATCAATTTCATCCTGGCTGGCCTCTGGCTGGTGTTGAATCACGCCGATAACCAGGGTTACGACTACCCGCTGATCAAGAAAAAATATCTGCTATTGGCCTTGGTCGCGCCATTCATCGTGCTGGAGACCCTCCTGGAAAGCGCTTATTTCCTGGGGATGCAGGCCGACGTGATCACCTCGTGCTGCGGCAGTTTGTTCAGCAGCGAAAAAGCCGGCGGCCTGGGTTCGGAAATCGCCTCCTTGCCGGCCCGGCCGATGATGTGGATATTCTACGTCGCCATGCTGATCACCATGAGCAGTGGGCTGATCTTTTATTTGAAAGGCAAAGGCGGCTATCTTTACGCGGGCTTGAGCCTGCTAATGTTCGTCATTTCGCTGGTTTCCATCGTTTCCTTCATCTCATTGTATATCTACGAATTGCCTACCCATCACTGCCCGTTCTGCATCATCATGGAGGAGTACCACTATATCGGTTATCTGCTATACGTGCTGCTGTTCGGCGCGGTGGTGGCCGGCATGGGCACTGGTCTGCTGATACCTTTTCGCGAAGTGGAAAGCCTCAAACATCTGTTGGATGGCTTCATCAATAAGCTGGCCTTGGCGTCCTTGGTGTTTTATGCTGCGTTTACCGCCTTCGTCAGTTATGAAATCGTCACCTCCAGCCTGGTGATCAGTTATGAAGTCGTCTATTAAATCCGGGGAGAACTGGGGATATGAAAAGCCTTAACTTTATGCGGGCGAGCCGCCGACTTCTGGTTTTATTGTTATTGCTGGGCATCGCCAGTAGCCGGGCCGAGGACCAGAAAATCGAGATCAGCAAACAAGACCGTTGCCCAGTGTGCGGCATGTTTGTCTACAAATATCCGAAATGGGTGGCGCAAATCTATTTCAACGACGGCAGCGCTTACTTTTACGACGGCGCCAAGGATATGTTCAAACATATTCTCAACACCGCCAAATACACGCCCGGCAAGACTGCGGAGATGATGACCAACCTTTATGTCACCGATTATTACGAAGTGGAGCTGATTGATGCCAAAACCGCGTATTATGTGATTGGCTCCGACGTGCTGGGCCCAATGGGCCACGAATTGCTACCCTTCAAGGATAGCGAGTCGGCTCGGGAGTTCATGGAAGACCACAAGGGCAAATCCATGCTGCGTTTTCAGGATGTGACTCCAGCCATTATCGAATCCCTGGATCATAGAACATGACGCTTGCGGGACGCTGGTATCGGATAGGTTTGTTATTGCTGATCCTGGTCATATCGAGCGCTTGTAACAAACGCGGCGGATTACAGATAGGCGATGCCGTGCCTAGCGTGACCTTAAAAGACTTCCACGGCAAATCCGTTTCCTTGCCGCAAGATCTAAAAGGCAGGGTGATACTGCTACGTTTCTGGTCGCTGGATTGCGAATTCTGCGATAAAGAGACCGTGATGGGACTGGAATCCTTATATCAAAAATACAGGCAAAAAGGTTTTATGCCGGTGGCGGTCAATGTCAGCTCGATTGATCCAAACGACGAGAGCCTAAAGGACTTCGAGCAACTGACTTTTCCGATGCTGGTGGATCAACGCGGTATTGTCGCCAAGAAGTTTGGGGTGATCGGTTTACCGACCAGTTTTGTGATCGATAGCGAGGGGGTGCTGCGGGAAAAACTGACCGGCGAAGCCGGATTGGACGAATTGGAAAGGCTTTTTACAACGATCCTTAATTAAGGAGGATACTATGAAAATGAGAACCACATTTTGGATAGTCCTGGCTTGCCAGCTACTGATAATGCCCGTTTGGACGCTTGCCGTCGAACCGGGGATAAAGACGGTAGCGGCGTCCCTCGAAGCACCGCGCAAGCGCGAAACCTGCAAAGTCTGCGGCATGTACATAGACGAATATATCAAGAGCGCCGCCGAATTGACGTACAAGGACGGCAGCAAGGCATTTACCTGCGGCGTGGCCTGTATGCTCAGGGAAGTCGAAGACGCCGGCGGCATCTCCGCCTTTCAATCGGTCAAGGTCCACGACTGGGTATCCGGTAACTTGGTGGATGCCGAAACCGCCACTTACGTGGTCGGCAGCAAGGTCATCCCCGACATGGTGCCCAACTACATCGCCTTCGCCAATCGCAGCGAAGCCGAGGCCTTTGCGGTCAAGGAAGGCGGGGACGTGATCGGCTTCAACATCGCCTATGAAGATATTTCGCCGGTCGGCACCACCGCGCCGTTTCGCTTACGCACCGCAGTGACGCCCGGCGCGGGCAACTTCAGCGTCGGCATGGTCTATGGCTATACTACCAAGGATAGCGTCAAGAACGGGTCGGGAAGCTCCGATCCCACCCAGTTCATTTACGGCAACCGGGCTCAACCGCAAGCGCCTCACGACAGCCATGTCCACATGCAGGCCTTGACCGTCAACTATTCGCCGACCGACAATCTGGCCTTGTTCATGAACATTCCCTGGTTCGAACGGCGGGCGAGTACCCTGACTCAATCCGCGGCCAATCAGCCTCGCGCATTTAACGAAACCCTCGCCGAGGAAAACGGTATCGGCGACATCGCCATCGAAGGCAGATATAACTTCTGGCGCAGTACCCGCTGGGACAAGTTCGCCAGCCTGCTGTTGGGCGTCAGCCTACCGACCGGCGAATTCAACGGCGACCGGACACGTAGCGCGCCACTTAGTACAGCGACCTTCAACAGGTATTTGGTTTCCAGAAGCGCGGGCATGCAGTTGGGCAAGGACACCGCAACCTTCACCGGCGGATTGCTGTATTCCGAGCGCTGGAAAGATTTCTGGTTACACCTCTCGGCGCTCCATACCGTGAATCCGGAAAACGGCTATCAATTCAAATACGGTGACGTCACGACCGGCGGTCTGGCCCTGCATTACACCCCCAACTACGATCTGATGCTGGGCGTAGAAATCGACTCCAGTTACACTCAGAAGAACGAAGATCTGGGATACCAGGTCGGCAACAGCGGCGGCGTGGTAACCAATTTGGCTTTTGTCGGCGATTATCGCTTCCTGAACGCCTTCGGCGGAAATTTCAAGTTGCGAGGTTCGGTGGGACTACCGATCTATGAAGATCTGAATTCACTACGCGTGGTTACAAATAGAAATACGGGGGCATTTCTTACACAGGTTCAACCCGGCGACGGCTTCTTCGGCAACCTGGCGATTCAATGGACTTTCCGCGACGCACCCAATTATTGATGGGTTAATGCAGCCGGTTCCCTTGTCTGGATCACAAGCAACCGGCTAAATTTGCTTGCTATTGCTCTCCCCACAAGTCTGCTACAGTGACAGCCCCAACTTGGAGGATTTCCCGATGCGCAAGCCTTGGCTTTATCTCTTGCTGTGCTGGGTGCTGTTTGGGGTTTCGGCCACCACATGGGCCATAGCGCCGGAACAACTCCTGCAACCCGACGAGGCTTTTCAATTTAATGCCGAACTCAAGGACGCGGATAATCTGCTGCTGACCTGGAATATCGCCGACGGCTATTACTTGTACAGGCAAAAATTCAAATTCGTCTCTCTTAGTCCAGACATAAAAATTGGCGAACCCGTCCTTCCCGAAGGGCTAACCAAACAGGATAAACATTTCGGTACCGTGAAGGTCTACCGGACGCATCTGGAAGCGGAACTGCCTATTCGGCGCCAACTTACCACGCCGAAAAAACTGGTTTTGGAGGTGACTTTTCAGGGCTGCGCCGATGCCGGCGTTTGCTACATGCCGATACAGAAAGTGATTTCTCTTGATTTGCCGGAACCCGCCATCACCGGCGGTAGCGATACATTTCATCCGAATCAACAGTCGCCGTTTATTGCCGAACACGATCGCATTGCCGCTTCACTAACCAAGAGTTCGGCATGGCTGACGATTTTAAGCTTTCTCGGCTTCGGGTTGTTACTGGCATTTACCCCCTGCATCCTACCAATGATTCCCATCATTTCGGGCATCGTCGCCGGCCATGGCGAAGACTTGACGACGCAAAGAGCGTTCACGCTATCTTTGAGCTATGTACTGGCCTCCGCCCTGACTTACTCATTATTCGGCATGATCGCCGGCCTATTCGGCAGCAATCTTCAGGCGCTTTTTCAGCTGCCCTGGGTGATTCTGATTTTTAGCGGTATCTTCGTGTTGTTGGCGCTGTCGTTGTTCGGCGTTTTCCGTTTGCGATTTCCTTTTTCACTACAGTATAAGATCGCGGCACTCGGCGCCAAATATCGGGGCGGCCACCTATTGGGCGCGGCGGCGATGGGCATGTTCTCCACGCTGGCCGTCGGTCCCTGTGTTACGGCGCCGCTGGCCGGGGTATTGTTATTCATCGGTCAATCGGGAAATCCTGTTCTCGGCGGATTGGCGCTTTTTGCCTTGGGACTGGGCATGGGCATGCCGCTGCTGATCATCGGCACCTCCGCAGGCAAACTATTGCCCAAGGCCGGCCCCTGGATGAATATCATGCACACATTATTCGGCCTCGGCCTGCTGGCGGTTGCGATTTGGCTATTGGAACGTATCCTGACGCCAGCGGCTTCCGGAGCACTTTGGGCATTGTTATTGCTCGGCCCCCTGTTATATTTGATCGGCCGGAAGCGCTGGAAAAATGCAGCCTGGGTGTTTTCGCTCTATGGCGTCATAGGTTTATTGGCGGGTATAGCCCAGCAACGCGATTTGATGCAACTGCTCTGTAACACCGCCGCCGCTTGCCAGACACAAGTTCCGCTGGTCTTTGAGAAAATCAGCTCCATCGAGGAACTTCATCGCAAACTCGGCGCGGCTCACGCCAAAACGCAATGGGTCGTCCTGGATATTTATGCCGACTGGTGTATTTCCTGCCAGGAAATGGAACGTTATACTTTGTCAGACCCCAGAATTCGGGAAGCTTTATCGCACGTCGCCTTGCTAAAAGCCGATGTCACCCAAAACCTAGCCACTGATCAAACCTTGCTGAAACAATTCAATTTAATAGGCCCGCCCGCCATACTGTTCTTCGCCCCGGACCAACGGGAACGCACCGCCTATCGGATTGTCGGTTACATCGGCGTCGATCAATTTCTGGACATCACCCGCCATCTTTTCGACGATTCGCTGTCTTAGAAGTCATTGCGCCGCATTAAAAATGCGGTCATGCTTATCCATCGCGATCAATCATCCATTATTTGCCATTTTCCAATCTTTTCAATGAATCCCTGTCCCAAACAGCACGTTTTTCCTAATGCTGAACAACTCAACGCGACCTGCCATTGCGTGTCGCTCAACCGCAAAGCCATGCGCAACGAACTGCTGGCATTGGACCCGGACGGCGAACTCTATCGAATGATCGCCGAGGAACGCCCTCACCTGTTCGCGGAATCGGCGGTGTTTGTCGGCCAGGATTACTTAAACCGGCAACTGCAAATCATCGCCGCACTGGAGCGTGTAATCGCCATGCCAGCCTATCAACAACGGGTTCTAGCCCACGCACCGGCTTCCGCGCGGTTTCAGCCAAAGTCCGAAGGCGTCTTTCTGGGCTATGACTTTCATATTAGCGAAGATGGCCCGAAACTGATCGAAATCAACTCCAACGCCGGCGGCGCGATGATCAATGCAATACTGATTCGGGCACAAAACAACTGTTGCGACCTGGTGGGCTGCCAACAACCCGGCAGGATAGCCCAGGACGCACTACCGCCCGAGCAACTGTTCCTGGACATGTTTTATCGGGAATGGCGGGCGGAACGCGATAACCAGCCCTTACGCAGCATCGCCATCGTCGACGACGATCCGCAAAACCAATACATGCTGCCCGAATTCAAGTTGTTCAAGCAATTATTCGAGCGCCATCGGATAGCTACCGTAATCTGCGATCCGACTGAACTTACGTTTCGCGACGGCGCGCTTTGGCGTGGGGATATGAGGATCGATCTGGTTTATAACCGCTTGACCGATTTCGGACTGGAAACCGATACATCGCGGACGTTGCGCGATGCTTATCTTGAAAATGCGGTGGTTGTTACGCCACATCCCAGAAATCATGCGCTTTATGCCGACAAACGCAATCTGGCCCTGCTCTGCGATGACGATTTCCTGCAGGCTATCGGCGTCGACCTGCAAACCCGCGCCATTTTATTGCAAGGCATTGCCCATACCTTCTTGGTCAATGAACGCGACGGGGAAGCGCTTTGGGCCGAACGCAAGCAGCTGTTTTTCAAGCCCGCCAAGGGCTATGGCAGCAAGGCCGCCTATCGGGGCGACAAGCTGACCCGGCGGGTGTTCAACGACATTCTCCACCACGACTATGTCGCGCAGACCTTGATCAAGCCCAGCGAACGACAACTGGAAATCGATCAGCAAATCGTCGATCTGAAACTGGATTTGCGTCACTATGTGTATCGTGGGCAGACTCAATTGATCTGCGCCCGGCTCTACCAGGGCCAAACCACCAATTTCCGCACACCGGGCGGCGGTTTTGCGCAAGTCGTGGTGGTTTCATAGCAAACTCTTTCCCGCTCAAAAACCTACCGAATGCCGCCGAGTGGACATGCTACATGAACTATGAATTGTAACAGCTTGTTAGCATTGAAATTCCCATATTTCCTGGCCTTGACTTGTTTACCCGCCTCGCATGAGGCTTTTTCCGATGCGCCACCCGCATGCTACAATCCATCCATTTAAAGTTTTCGTCGGTAGGCCGCGTGAGAAAAAGTCCGGTTTTTCAAGTTCTGTTATTGGGTGCATTCGCTGTCAAGGCTGCGCTGGCTGCCGGTGGCTTCGTGGTTGAAGATATTCAAGTCAGAGGCTTGCAAAGGATCTCGGCCGGTACCGTTTACAACTATTTACCGGTCAATGTCGGCGAGACTTTTTCCGAGGAAAAACAGGGCGCCGCGATCAGGGCCTTGTTCAATACCGGCTTTTTCAAGGATATAACCTTGGAGCGGGAAGGCGGAACGCTGATCGTCAATGTTGTGGAGCGGCCATCGGTTGCCAAGGTCGTAATCGAAGGCAACAAGGACATCAAAAAGGAGGATCTGACCGAGGCCTTGAAAAAAATCGGCTTGGCGGAAGGCAAGGTCTATAACAAGCAGATACTCGACAAGGTCGAACAGGAATTGCGGCGTCAATATTTCAGCCACGGCAAATACGGGCTGAAGATCAAAACCGAAGTCACCGAGCTGACCCGCAACCGGGTGGGTATTCATATTGACATTTCCGAGGGCAAGGTCGCCAAGATCAAACAGATCAATATCGTCGGCAACAAAGCCTTTAGCAACGATATGCTCAGGAAAGAGTTCGAGCTGAGCACCACCAATTTCCTGTCCTTCTATTCCAAGGACGACCAATATTCCAAGCAAAAACTGTCCGCCGATCTGGAAAAATTGCGCTCCTATTATCTGGACCGCGGTTACATCAATTTTTCCATCGAATCGACCCAGGTTGACATTACCGCCGACAAGAAGGAAATTTACATCACCATCAACGTCAAGGAAGGCGACGTTTATACCCTGGAAAAAGTCAAACTATCCGGAGAACTGATCGTGCCGCCCGAGGAATTGATCAAACTGGTCAAGGTCGGTCCGGGCGAAATATTTTCCCGTAAAAACGCCACGGAAACCTCCAAAGCCATCTCCGACCGCCTCGGCGACGAAGGTTATACTTTTGCCAACGTCAACATGGTGCCGGAAATAAATGAAGCACAAAAAAACGTCGTGATGACCTTTTTTGTGGACCCCGGCAAACGCGTCTATGTGCGCCGCATTAACGTCAAAGGCAATACCAAGACCCGCGACGAGGTCATCCGCCGGGAGATGAGGCAAATGGAATCCAGCTGGGCGGCCAGCAGCAAGATCGAGCGCTCGAAAACCAGGCTGGACCGGCTAGGCTATTTCGAGGAAGTCGGCGTGGAAACGCCGCCCGTCGTCGGCACGGCCGACCAGATCGACGTCAACTTCACCGTCAAGGAAAAGGCTTCCGGAAACTTGCAGGCCGGCGTCGGCTATTCCCAGGTACAGGGCATCATTTTTAACGCCAACGTCTCTCAAGACAATATTTTCGGTACCGGCAAACGCCTGGACTTTGCTTTCAACAACAGCAACATTCTGACCCGTTACAATCTCGGCTATTCCGATCCCTATTACACGCTGGACGGCGTCGCGCTCGGCTACAATGTCGGTTATACATCCCGTAACGCCTATCAAGCCAATATCGCCAGCTACAACACCGATATTGCCAATGCCGGCATGAACTTCGGCATTCCCTTGAACGAGTTCGATCGCCTGGGTTTCGATATCGATCTAAAGCACACCGGTATTTCCCAGACCACCTTGTCGACCGACACCATTATCAACTTCATTCAGCAGCAGGGCAGCAGTTTCAACACCTTGTCGACCTCGGCGGGCTGGACCCACGACACGCTGGACCGCGCCGTGTTTTCCACCAAGGGTGGACAACAACGCATCGCGGCGCTGGTTTCCGTACCGGGTAGCGACCTTAAGTTTTACAAGCTCAGCTACAAACACCAGCACTTCTTCCCCCTGTCCAACGACTTCACCTTCCGCTTGCTGGGTGAAGTGGCGCATGGCGGCGGCTATGGCGGCACCAAGGATTTACCGTTCTTCGAGAACTATTTTGCCGGCGGTACCGGCGATGTCCGTGGCTTCATGCAAAATACCCTGGGGCCAATTGATACATGTACGCCCCCTGCTTGTACTAGTTCTACTTATAGTTATCTAAGACCGATCGGTGGTTCGACCAAATTCATCGGCAAGGCCGAACTATTTTTCCCGGTGCCGTTTTTAAGCGATGTCAAATCGGTACGGATCGGCACTTTCGTTGACGCAGGCACCTTGGCTCCGGGGCTAGACACCGGCGATTTGCGTAAATTTTTCCGCTACTCGGCCGGCCTATCTGGCGAATGGATGTCGCCCTTCGGCGCGTTAGCGGTGAGTGTCGCCCAACCGCTTAATTCCGAAAGCACGGACAGAACCCAAGCCTTCCAGTTTACCTTCGGCTCAGGATTTTAGTTTGGCTTGACTGGTTTTTACCTTATAATTCAGCGTCGCGTTTTGTCTTAACCCCAAAAAAACTAACCCGGAGACGGTTGTAACCATGAAAAATAGAATTTCGTTGTTTTTAATGCTGATGTTGGTTGCCGGCGCAAGCCACGCAGAACTGAAAATCGGTTTTGTGAATGTAGCTAAAGTGTTGGAAAAAGCACCGCAAGCAGCAAAAGCCAAGACCCGGCTGGAATCCGAGTTTTCGCCTCGCGACAAAGCCCTGGTTTCCCAACAAAAGGAAATTAAAACCCTGGAAGACAAATTGAGCAAGGATTCTGCGGTGATGAGCGATGAAGAACGCCGCAGAATAGAAAAAGACATTCTCGACAAAAAACGCGACGCCGCCAGAGCGCAACAAGAGTTCAGCGAAGACTTCAATATGCGCAGAAACGAAGAACTGGGCAATCTGCAAAAACGCATCGTGGAAGCAGTAAGAGCGCTAGCCAAGGAAGAATCGTTCGATCTGCTGCTGACCGATGGTGTGATTTATGCCAACGATCAAATCGATGTCACGGCCCGCGTACAACAAAAGCTGGAAACCTTGTCGCAATAAAATCATCACCTATGCTTTCCTGAACTTAAGGAAAGCAAGCATTGTTTTTAAGCGGGGAAGTTTCACTAGCATGAAACTTCCCCGCTATCCCATCTCTCTTCGCACACACAACTCATGGCTGGCTCACTCGATATTTTACAAATTCAGGAATTATTGCCGCACCGCTATCCCTTCCTGCTGGTAGACAAGGTGCTCGAATGCGAACCAGGCGTGCGCTTACTGGGTGTCAAAAACGTAACCTTCAACGAACCGTTTTTTCAAGGCCATTTTCCAAACAAGCCGATTCTGCCCGGCGTACTGATCATGGAAGCCCTGGCCCAGGCCACCGCTTTGTTGACGGCGCAAAGTGATGCTAACCTAGGCAAGAAGGGTACGACATATTTTCTGGCCGGAATCGACAATGCCCGTTTCAAAAAACAAGTCGTTCCCGGCGATCAGCTGCGCTTGGAAGTAACTTATCTAAAGCATAAGCGCCACCTTTGGTCATTCGACTGCCGAGCCGAAGTCGACGGCGAACTGGCGGCCAGCGCGCAAATCATGTGCGCGGCGGTGGTGGACAAATGATTGATCCCAAAGCGGTTGTCCATATCAATGCCGAACTGGCCGACGACGTCAAGGTCGGTCCGTTCTCGATTATTGGCCCCGATGTGCAAATCGATTCCGGCACCGAAATTGGGCCGCATGTGGTCATCAAGGGCCCGACCGCGATCGGCAAAGATAACACCATCTATCAGTTCACATCGATAGGCGAAGACCCGCAAGACAAAAAATACGCCGACGAAATTACCCGCCTGGAGATTGGCGACAGAAACGTGATTCGCGAGTTCTGCACCATGCATCGCGGCACCCAGCAGGACCAAGGATTGACGCTGATCGGCAGCGACAACCTGTTCATGGCCTATACCCATGTCGCCCACGATTGCGTGATCGGCGACAATGTAATCATGGCCAACGGCGCCTCCATCGCCGGCCACGTGCATCTCGGCGACCACGCCATCCTCGGCGGCTTCACCTTGGTGCATCAATTCACCCAGATCGGCGAATACAGTTTTTCGGCGATGGGCAGCGCCATCACTCAGGATATTCCGCCTTATGTGATGGTGGGCGGCAGACCGACCCGGCCACACGGCATCAATTCGGTCGGCATGGAGCGCAACGGCGTGCCACCGGAAGTGATCCGGCAAATCCGTAAAGCTTACAAGATTCTCTACAAAAACAATTTACGCCTGGAAGATGCCATTGAAGAAATGGAAGACATGGCCGGCGAGAGCAACGAGCTTTCCAACATGGTCAGCTTCCTGCGCAATGTCACCCGGGGCATACTCCGATAACACCGTTCGGCAACCGCTATATGCGTTGCACTGTCTCTAGCTTCCCAGCAATAAAACGCATCGCCGGTATCGATGAAGTCGGACGGGGCTGCATCGTCGGCCCGGTAGTGGCCGCGGCGGTGATTCTCGACCCGGCCAAACCGATTGCCGGACTGACCGACTCGAAGAAACTCACCGAAAAAAAACGCGTTATGCTGAGCGATCAGATTAAGGCCAACGCCCTGTGCTGGGCGATAGCCCGCGCCGAAGCCAGCGAAATTGACCGCATCAACATCCTGCAGGCCACATTGGTGGCGATGCAACGTGCCTTTTCGCAACTGGAACATCGCCCTGATTATGTGATGGTGGACGGCAATCGCTTGCCCCAACTGGATTGTCCCGGCGAAGCGATGGTACAGGGTGACTTGCTGGTTGCGGAAATTTCCGCCGCTTCTATCCTTGCCAAAGTAGCCCGTGACGAAGAAATGTCGACGCTGGATCGCTTGTATCCCGGCTACGGGTTTGCCGTTCACAAGGGTTATCCCACCAAACAGCATCTAACCGCGTTGCAACAATTGGGCATCACGCCACAGCATCGGCTATCGTACGCCCCGGTTAAAAAGTATCTCGTTTAATAGTTATGAACCCCAGCTTCATCCATCTCAGGATTCATACCGAATTTTCGCTGGTCGACGGCATCGTCAGAATCAAGCCACTGGTGAAAAAACTCAGCGATTTTGCGATGCCGGCCGCCGCCATCACCGAGCAGAGCAATATGTTCTCGCTGGTCAAATTCTACAAAGCCGCTCAAGGCGCGGGTATCAAACCCCTGGCCGGCTCCGACGTGCTGATTTTTAACGATGACGAGCCGGCCTCCCCTTTTCGACTGACCCTGCTGGCCCGCAATAAACAGGGCTATGTGACGCTGACCGAACTGGTTTCGCAAGGTTATCAACACGGCCAGCATCAGGGCATTCCGATGCTGCAAAAAGACTGGATAGAGACCAATCACGAAGGCTTGATCGCCCTGTCGGGGGCGATGGAGGGCGATATCGGTCAAGCCTTGCTGGCGGAAAATGATGTTCTTGCCAGGACTTGCGCCGAATACTGGAGCAAGCTGTTTCCGCAAAGCTTTTACCTCGAGCTGCAGCGCATCGGTAAATTCGACGAGGAAAGATATATCAAGCTGGCGGTGGACTTGGCCGCCGAGCTGGACCTGCCGGTGGTGGCGACCAACGACGTACGCTTCATGAACAAAAGCGATTTTGGCGCTCACGAAGTCAGGGTCTGCATCAATCAAGGCCGGGTATTGGACGACAGCCGCCGGCCAAAAAATTACACCGAGCAGCAATATCTACGCAGCCCCGAGGAAATGGCCGAGCTGTTCACCGACATTCCCGAAGCCCTGGAAAACAGCGTCGAAATTGCCAAACGCTGCAACGTCGAACTGACATTGGGCAAGAACTACCTGCCGGACTTCCCGGTGCCGGAAGGCATGACGCTGGACGATTACTTCAAGGCAGCCTCCCGTCAAGGCCTCGAAGAACGTCTCGTACAACATCCGCCGATCGGCAAGGGCAGTTTCGAGGAAAACCGCAAGGTCTACGACGAGCGCCTGGAAACCGAACTGAGCGTAATCACCCAAATGGGCTTTCCCGGTTACTTCATGATCGTTGCCGACTTCATCCAGTGGGCCAAGAACAACGACATTCCGGTGGGACCGGGCCGGGGCTCGGGCGCGGGTTCCTTGGTAGCCTATGCTCTGAAAATCACCGACCTCGACCCGATCGAATTCGATCTGCTGTTCGAACGCTTCTTGAATCCGGAACGGGTATCCATGCCCGACTTCGATATCGACTTCTGCATGGAACGCCGCGACGAGGTCATCGACTACGTGGCGCGCCATTACGGCCGCGACCACGTCTCGCAGATCATCACCTACGGTTCGATGGCCGCCAAGGCGGTTATCCGCGACGTCGGCCGGGTGATGGGCTTCGGCTACGGCTTCGTCGACCGGCTGGCCAAACTGATCCCGTTCGAGATCGGCATGACGTTGGAAAAGGCCCTGAAGGACAGCCAAGAACTCAAGGACTTGTACGACACCGAGGAAGAGGTCAGAGGCCTAATCGACATGGCCCGCTCGCTGGAAGGCATCTCCCGTAACGCCGGCAAGCACGCCGGCGGCGTGGTGATCTCGCCGACCAAACTGACCGATTTCTCGCCGCTGTATTGCGAGCAGGGCGGCGGCAACCTGGTGACCCAGTTCGACAAGGACGACGTCGAGGCGGTCGGCCTGGTAAAGTTCGACTTCTTGGGCTTAAGAACGCTGACCATCATCGACTGGGCTTTGCAGACCATCAACCGCCAACGCGCCCAGCGCGGCGAGGAACCGGTCGACATCAGCCAAATTCCCCGCGACGACCTGCCCAGTTACGAACTACTTAAAAACGCCCAGACCACGGCGGTGTTCCAGCTCGAATCCAGCGGCATGAAGGCCTTGATCAAGAAGCTGAAACCCGACTGTTTCGACGACATCATCGCCCTGGTGGCGCTATTCCGGCCCGGCCCGCTGGAATCGGGCATGGTCGACGACTACATCAACGTCAAGCACGGCGCAAAGGCCGAATACGCCCACCCCTTGCTGGAACCCATCCTCAAGCCCACCAACGGCGTCATTCTCTACCAGGAACAGGTGATGCAGATCGCCCGTGAACTGGCGATGTATACCCTGGGCGGCGCCGACATGCTGAGGCGGGCGATGGGCAAGAAAAAGCCGGAGGAAATGGCCAAGGAGCGGGAAAAATTCATGTCGGGTTCGGTGGCGAACCAGATCGACGAAAAGATCGCCACCTACGTTTTCGACCTGATGGAGAAGTTCGCCGGCTATGGTTTCAACAAATCGCACTCGGCCGCCTACGCCTTGGTCGCCTATCAGACCGCCTGGCTGAAAGCCCATTACCCGGCTGCCTTCATGGCGGCGGTGATGTCGTCGGATATGGACAACACCGACAAGGTGGTGGTGCTGATAGACGAATGCCGGGAAATGAAGCTGCGGATTTGTCCGCCCGACATCAACCTTTCCGACTACCGATTCACGGTCAACGACCAAGGCCAGATCGTCTACGGCATTGGCGCCATCAAGGGCGTCGGCGAGAACGCCATCGACGACTTGCTCAAAGAGCGTAACGCCAACGGCCCTTATTCCGGGCTATACGATTTGTGCAAGCGCGTGGATTTGCGCAAGGTCAATCGCCGGGTGCTGGAAGCCTTGATCAGAGCCGGCGCGCTGGATTCCATCGATCCCAACCGCGCCGCGCACCTGGCGGAACTGACCACCGCGCTGCGCGTCGCCGAACAACACGGCAAGATGGCTCAGACCGGCCAGAATGATTTATTCGGCTTGGGCGTCGAGGTGGAAGCGAGCGAAAACGAAGCCGATGCGTATTCGACAATCGTCGATCCCTGGACCGAAAAAGAAAAACTGGAGGCCGAAAAACAGACGCTGGGCCTGTTCCTGACCGGCCATCCCATCGCGGAATATCTGCCGGAACTGAAGCACATTACCCACGGCTCGCTGGGCAGCCTGGAGGCAGACGCCAGCCGCTCGAAAGGCAAGATGGAAGGCCGCGTCGCCGGCCTGATCGTGGAAATGCGCACCAGGCAAACCAAGCAAGGCAAGATGATGGGCTTCGCGACCCTGGACGACCGCACCGGCCGCCTGGAAGTGGCTGCTTTTAGCGGCGTCTACGACAAGTACCGGGATTTGCTGTCGAAAGACTCCATTCTGATCGCGGAAGGTTCGCTGGCCATGGACGATTTCACCAACAGCCTGCGCATGACGGCCGAGAAACTCTACAGCATGGAAGAGGCGAGGGAACTGTATGCCAGAGGCATCGTGATGAACTGGGATGCCGCGCAATGGCCGGCGCAGCGCGAATTTGTCGGCGAACTGAC
>JAJRDU010000216.1 GCA_028748685.1 Methylococcaceae bacterium | reverse complement strand
GACTTTGATGGCGGTATCCATGGGCATCCTCTGTTCGTTGGTATGCACGACCTGCATGCGGCGAGTTAATGACATGACGGCGAGCAGGCGTGGCGTTCGGCTTCGGGTTTTTGCGCGTAGGGCGAGTGATAGACCTCAATCTCTTCGTGGGCGAAGTTGATCACCAGATTGGCAAGATCGAACAAGGCCTGACGCGTGCCTCGGTAGCCGATCCAGGTTTTTTGATACCCGCCTATGATGTCGTACAGCGGAAAGCCGGCACGCAAAATAGGAATCCCCAAACGCTCGGCACTGCCAACGGCGTGGGAATTACCGATCAGCAATTGCGCCTTGCGTTCCTTGGCCATTAATTCCAGGTCTTCCAGGTCGCCAATCTTGATGCTATCGACCGGAGCCGTCGCCAACACCGGGGTGTTGCCGGCGCTGATGGCTGCCACCACTTCCGCACCCATACCTTTCACCAAATGAATGAAGGCGTTGAGCTGATCGGGATCGGCGGCGATGGCGACCCGCAGCTGGCCGAGCATGAAATGTGTGTCGAGCATGGCGTCCTGCAACTGCGAACGCTGACGTTCTATCTTTTGCGGCACTGGCTGTTCGCTGATCTCGGCCAATGCCGTGATAAAGGCGTCATTGGCTTCCAGGCCATACAAGTGATCGAAATAGTGGCTGGGAACGCCGGTTTTTTCCTGCAACAGTTCGCCGGCTTTTTTCAGCGAGGCACCGATCACCAGCGTCGCCCTGGCTTCGCCCAAGGTCGCCATTTCCGAAACCAAGGTGCCGCCGATGGTGACCGGCGAAAACTCGTCTTCGGTCAAACTGCCGTCCAGCGATTCGGATACGTCGGGTACCAACACCGGCCGCAAATTGAATTGTTCGATCAAATCCCGCAAGGACTCGAGGTCGCCCGGCGTCAGCATCGGACTGACCAAGACACTGACCTGGCGCTGACGTGTGCCGGGCTTGCTGCCTGCCGTGGCTGCATCGGGCACCAGCGCCTTGATGATTTCATACACGGTGGCGGCGAAACCTGTTTCCACGCAGCCGGTAAAATCCGGGGTGTTCACGGCTACCACCGCGATATGGGCGTATTCCGGATATTTTTCCCTGAATTCGCGGACGTTGCGATGCACGTCGCAGCCCTGGGTTTCGGCCAAGCCGGTGGTCAGCACCGTGATCAAGGCCGGATTGGATTTCTCCGCAATGGCCTTGATGCCTTCGATGACGTTTTCATCGGCGCCCAGCACCGAACTGGCCTGATCCATCGCCGTAGTTTGCAGCGGAATCGGCTCGCGAAAATGGCGTACGAAAAATACCTTGGCAAACGCGGTGCAGCCTTGCGAACCGTGCAGCATCGGTATCGCCCGGTCGAAGCCCAGACAGGCCAGCGATCCGCCCATCGGTTGGCTCGCCTTTAATGGATTAACCGACAGGGCTTTGTTGCGTTTGACGATTTCGGCCATGGTTCTACTCCGCCGCGACCGCGTTTTGTGGGATGTGCTGAACAGAGTGAAGCGCATCGTTCGCGACAGATGCGCCTCCTGCGTCGGCACATCCTACGTTGTTTGACGATTTGGCAGCCTTCCACGGCGCCTGCTTTCTGACCGATGCCCACACCGGACTTTCCAAGGTCAACGCCAGTTGCCGAACCAATTCCAGCATTCCTTGGTAACCTTCGTAGCCGAATTCCCGCTCCTGGTTGATATCCAGGAACGGAATCTTAGCCTTCAACGCGGTGTACATATTCCGGCCACCGGCGATCAGAATGTCGGCCTTGTAATCGTGGACGATCTG
Source organism: Methylococcaceae bacterium (assembly GCA_028748685.1). Taxonomy (GTDB): domain Bacteria; phylum Pseudomonadota; class Gammaproteobacteria; order Methylococcales; family Methylomonadaceae; genus Methylomonas. Next base: position 6,859 of record JAJRDU010000216.1, on the reverse strand, counting down.
GATCAATTGCTTCGGACTACCGTCTTCAATCATCAAAGTGTCTTCGCCCATCAGCTCACGGATACGGGCCTTGTCTTCCTCGGTGGATTTCTTGGTACCGGTGGCAACCACCACCATCCCCAGATCCTGCAAGGCCGAGATCACCGACCAGCTTTTCACCCCGCCGGTAAACAACAACACTCGCTTGCCTTTCAAGCGTTCTTTCCAAGGCGCCAGCAACTCGCGGATACGCGCTTCTTCTCGGGCGATAATGGCTTCGGTGCGTTCGATTAAGTCGGGATCGTTAATGACTCGCGCAAAGTCTCGCAAGGCCTGGCTGGTATCGGTAATGCCGTAGAAGCTGCCTTCGAACCAGGGCGTGCCATATTGTTGTTGCAGCTTACGAGCAACGTTGACCATGGCCTTGGAGCAAACCATCATGTTAACTTCGGCCTTGTGCATGGTCTGCACTTCCCGGAAGCGGGCGTCTCCGGATAGCGTGCAAAGAACCCGCAGGCCCATTTCATCCAGCAGCGGCAGCACATGCCAGAATTCGCCGGCGATGTTGTATTCGCCGACCAAATTGACATCGTGAACCTTGATGCCCGGCCGTTCCGTGCCTGGCGGCAGAGGATCGGGATCGCGGGTGCCGATCACATGATTAACCATGGCGTCGCCGGCGATGCGGTTGCCCAGATTCTTGGTGCCGTAAAACCCGGCGCAATCAATGGGCACCACCGGCACGCCCCAGCGTTCGGCGGCGGATTTGCAAGTGGCATTGATGTCGTCGCCGACCAGGGCCGGCACGCAGGTGTTGTAGATAAATACCGCCGGCGGGTTGTAGCTTTCGATGGCTTGTTTGATGGAATGGAACAAACGCTTTTCGCTACGCCCCATCACCACGTCCTGTTCGGTCAAATCGGTGGTCATGCCGATCCGGTATAACTCTGAGCCGGAAGAACGCGTGCCGCGGTTGTCCCAGGAGCTACCCGCGCAGGCGATGGGCCCGTGAACGATATGCGCGACATCGGCGATCGGCAACAGCGCGATCTGCGCGCCGTCGAAGGCACAACCGCCCGCCGCCGAACCGGGTTTCGGTTTGGCGCAGCCGGACTTTTCCTTCTTGTTGTGCTCGCAGGCCGGTTCGTCCAGCAGTTCTGCAATGTCTTTGGTGGATTTCATGCAACACCTCGCTTTTTGTTAAACAACAATGCAACCGGTGTGCCATTTACTAAGACACTGATTTTTATTTATTTTATTCGTTTATGAATTGTAGGAAATGCTACAAAGTGAGATTTGGGAGGGAGGCGATAACTACAATCGGTCGAGGTTTTTTGTATCTACCCGCGTGGGAATGGAAAGGCACGCGGTCTCGTAACCTACTCGGCTAATGCTTCGGATACCGATAATGGCCAGTAATCTTGAACTCGAAAAGCCGGTCTTCGAGCAGGGTGCCGCCACCTATATTATGGATGATTAGCGAAACACCGGCTTTCGACCGTTCATTGGAAACCAAACCTATGTGCGGCACGCCGGAAGGTAATTGCCAGGTGACAATATCGCCCGGCAAAAATGCCTTGGGCTCATTGCTGACGGGCAGGCTTTGCCCACGCCGTTTGAAAAAGGTCGCCAGATTGGGGACGCGGCGGTGATCGATATTCTTGTCGGTGGACTTCAAGCTCCATAAGTGAGGATATTGGTTCCAGGCCTTTACCATGTCCTGATGAACCAGAACCTGTAGATCGATTCCGAACTTGCGGTAAGCCCGAATGATGACATCGGTGCAGACGCCGCGATCCAACGGCACATCGCCGCCCGGATAGGCGAGCTTTTGGTAGCGGCTATCGTAATGGAGAGTCACGCCAATCTGGGCCTTGGCGGTATCGGCCAAGTCTTGCCCCATAACGCCGGCGAGGAGTTCCGTCGAACAAATCAGCAGCAGGTAGGAAAAAAAATTTCGCACTGGAGTCAAATGGAAGGCTTTGTTAAAGAAATAGAGTCGTGCGCCAAATCAACAAACGCGTAGCTAGCGTAAGCCCTCGTAGGTTGCGTCCTTCGGCATCGCTATCCTACTGTGATGCTCAATGAAGAGCTAACCGGTACTGCTCGGCTTTATCGCGTAGCGTCCAACAACCTAAGGGAGCGAGGTTGAGCGCAGGACTGGGCGTACTCATGTAGCACCCCGATTGAGACAAGGAAATGTTCCCCAATTCATGTACGACATTGCATGCGCGCCAAGATCGCCGAAGTCAAAGTTGCGCGCATTGAGCGTGTAGAAGCCATCCTGTATCAACTGGTAATAGAAGTCAGATAGCGGAGCAAGCGTTGTGGAGGTAGCAGGATGTTCGCTCGCCTCCATCCAGACGTGAGCGCCGAGTGGGCCTTCGTCAGTCATTTGGTCCTTATCGTGCACACGAAGAATGTGGATGAAGCTTGCTGGGTCATCAGGCGAGTAATTATCAAAGTAATGGTTAGCCACCGTGTCGACTGTAATTCCCGAGCGGTAAGCAAAGGCAAGTTGTATCACCCCACCCCATTCTCCTAAGCTAGGAAAGACCTCAGCCTGCAACTCGCCAACAAGCGAAGCGTTTTTCCGAATCTTGAGAACTTCCTTCTTTACCAACGTCCGCTTGACTTCAATCGTGGCAATCACAGAATGCAACATCGCCAAAACAGACCCGTCCTGGTTCTCCGCAAGAAGCGGGTAACGGGCATCCATGACCATGACATCGAGTTCAGGAGACAGCTTGCCCGATGGCGTAACAAAGTGTCCGGCCACCGTACGAAAAGAAATTGGAAGGTAACGGTTTAGAAGAGAACAAAGCGCGGCCTCGCCATTCTTACCGAGAATCTGCGAATTACTCGAAGAGCTATGTGCCTTGTCCACAGCCGCCAGCATTTGGGCTTCTTCATGGGCGAAGATTGGATTGATATGCCCGTGGCGTTGTCGTTGAAATCCAGTCATGCCTCGAGCCTCTTGTACGCCCAACTAATGATTAACGGGCAAATATGCCTACATAAGTTGATATTACCTGCCTTTTCAGGCGCTATTGCCTTGATAAATTGATGAGTCATAGATTCAAGCAGCGCCAAACCATTCATGTTGCAATGCAATGTAATCGGTAACTCCAGATAACGTCAACGACAAAGCTACTTTTTCAGCTTAGCCGTGGATTATGGGAGGGTTTACTCCCGTTTGCCGCGCCGAGCACCGGAGGTTTTGTAGAGAAATTGCCCAAAGGGGTGTGGCAGGAAGCCGCGCGTCGGCAGAGGGCTAAGGATAGCCCTTCTGTCGACCCTCTACAAAAGCTTCGGAGCGCAGGGGATAAGCGGCATCCGGGTCGCCTTTTCTTTGGATAGGCGTCGCGACAGCGAAACATCGCTATTACATATGTCCATACGACTATCATCAACGCCCAAAAACGAGGCTAATCCTACAATCATCTTAGGTCTCTAAAACCACCTTCAGTTTATCAATCACTTTGGATGGTTACGCCAGATAACTATTTACCCGAAAGCATCGGCTGCCTAATCACAGTCTTCCACTTCGCCGGAGCGGCCTTGCGGATGTCGCTGAGATAAATTTCATGGTGCTTGCCGGTGCGCCGGCCTCTGGCGTCTATGAACTGGTGGACTTTGGCTATCGTCGGGCCTTCCTCGGAGAATGGGCCAATGTGCAGAATTTGCGCGCATGGGCCTTCCGCCAGCGTTTCCAGCCTCAGCTTGGCGATGGCGGGAAGACTTTTCTTCTTGGCCACCTGCGCAATGGCGTCGGCGACGATGTCGGGCGTCACGAAGTCCGGCTGCATGATCATCATCGTCCATTGCCAGTTGGATTTGTCCTCGGTCGAGAAAGCCGCCATGTCGTCGGCCCACCATAGACCTTCCAGCGGCATCACACCATATTCAATCGCCAACGGGCCTTTCTTGATCATGAACTTGATCGCATAGGCGACGCCGAACAGAGCTTCGACGGCATCGGCGTATTCCTTTGAGGTATTGGGATCGCCGGAGCCATCGACCATCATGTAATTCATGCTCGGCACTTCGACCAGAACCACTTCTTTGAATGATGGCTGATATAGATGCTTCAGCTGCTTTTTAAGATCGATTTTTTCCATGAAACCCTGCCGATCAATTTCCAGGACAACACACGGATTGCGCACTTTCGCTACAAAAACCCTCTAGTTTGTGTTGCTTAAATTACAGTGCTTACAAAAAATGTTGAGAATGCGACCACGGAAAAATCCGCTACAAACAAAAAATACCATTTAAATTCAATGCCATACGCTCAATTAAAATATTGGCACGGCCATTGCTCTAGTCATGTTGTCATTAACGACACCCAATCAAGAGGAGAAGATCATGGCGAAATTACGTCAATGCGCTATTTACGGTAAAGGTGGTATCGGTAAATCGACTACCACACAAAATCTGGTTGCTGGCTTGGCTGAGCTTGGCAAAAAAGTAATGATCGTCGGCTGCGACCCTAAAGCCGACTCTACACGTTTAATTCTACACGCGAAAGCCCAAAACTCCATCATGCAAATGGCTGCCGATGCCGGTAGCGTGGAAGATTTGGAACTGGAAGATGTGTTGAAAGTCGGCTACCGCGACGTTAAATGCGTCGAATCCGGCGGCCCAGAGCCAGGAGTTGGTTGTGCTGGCCGTGGTGTTATCACCGCCATCAACTTCCTGGAAGAAGAAGGCGCTTACACCGATGACCTAGACTTCGTATTCTACGATGTATTGGGCGACGTTGTTTGCGGCGGTTTCGCGATGCCAATTCGTGAAAACAAAGCTCAAGAAATTTACATCGTATGCTCAGGCGAGATGATGGCTATGTATGCTGCCAATAACATCGCTAAAGGTATCGTGAAATACGCTAATTCAGGCGGCGTGCGTTTGGCCGGCTTGATCTGCAACAGCCGTAACACCGCTCGTGAAGACGAACTGATCATGGAATTGGCCAAACAAATGGGCACCCATATGATCCATTTCGTGCCACGCGACAACGTCGTTCAACGCGCTGAAATCCGCCGTATGACCGTGATCGAATACGAACCAACCGCTAAACAAGCGCAAGAGTATCGCGATCTGGCCAACAAAATCATCAACAACACCAACTTGGTTATTCCAACTCCAATCACCATGGATGAACTGGAAGAGTTGCTGATGAATTTCGGCTTGATGGAAGCAGAAGACGAAAGCGTCGTCGGCAAATCCGCAGTCGAAGCTTAATAAGACCGTGTATGGCGGGCACTGTCAGTAGTGCCCGCCATACACGCCCTACCTTTTCCTAAAACTGGTTTGTTGGGAGATTACCCACGGCCACAGGAGGATTACATCATGGCAGCCATGACAAGAGAAGAGACCGAAGCGCTTATCAAAGAAGTGCTGGAAGTCTATCCCGAAAAAGCCAAAGCCGATCGCGCCAAACACTTGGCCATTAACGATCAAAGCTTGGAAAAATCAAACAAATGCATTACATCCAACCGTAAGTCCCTGCCAGGGGTAATGACCATCCGTGGTTGTGCCTATGCCGGTTCCAAAGGGGTGGTCTGGGGTCCTATCAAGGACATGATCCATATTTCACACGGCCCGGTAGGCTGCGGACAATATTCCCGCGCCGGTCGCCGTAACTATTACGTGGGTACTACCGGTGTCAACACCTTCGGTACCATGAACTTTACTTCCGATTTCACGGAAAAAGACATCGTGTTCGGCGGCGACAAAAAGCTGGCCAAAGCCATCGATGAAATCGAAACCTTGTTCCCATTGAACAAAGGCATCTCAATCCAATCCGAGTGCCCAATCGGTCTGATCGGCGACGACATCGAAGCCGTTTCCAAAGTTAAAAACAAGGAACACGGCAAAACCATCGTGCCCGTACGTTGCGAAGGTTTCCGCGGTGTTTCTCAATCCTTGGGTCACCATATCGCCAACGACGCGATTCGTGACTGGGTTCTGGACAAACGCGATGGCGACGATAGCTTCCCAACCACTCCTTATGATGTCGCGGTCATCGGCGACTACAACATCGGCGGCGATGCCTGGGCATCACGTACCTTGTTGGAAGAAATGGGTCTGCGCGTAGTCGCTCAGTGGTCCGGAGACGGCACCATTGCCGAGATCGAAAATACCCCAAAAGTGAAGTTGAACCTGATTCACTGCTACCGTTCGATGAACTACATCGCCCGCCACATGGAAGAAAAATATCAGATCCCATGGATCGAGTATAACTTCTTCGGCCCAACCAAAATCGCCGAATCACTGCGCAGAATCGCCAGCCACTTCGATGACAGCATCAAAGAAGGCGCGGAACGCGTAATCGCTCGCTACTCAGCCGAGTATGAAGCCGTTATCGCCAAATACAAACCTCGTCTGGAAGGCAAAAAAGTCATGCTGTACATCGGCGGCTTGCGCCCACGCCACGTCATCGGTGCTTATGAAGACTTGGGCATGGAAGTGGTTGGTACCGGTTACGAATTCGGCCACAACGACGACTACGACCGTACCATCAAGGAAATGGGCAACGCTACCCTGCTGTACGATGACGTGACAGGTTACGAATTCGAAGAGTTCGTCAAAAAAGTTCAACCTGACCTGGTCGGTTCGGGCGTTAAAGAAAAATATATTTTCCAAAAAATGGGTGTTCCTTTCCGCCAAATGCACTCCTGGGATTATTCAGGCCCTTATCACGGCTACGACGGCTTTGCCATCTTCGCTCGCGATATGGACATGACCATCAACAATCCCTGCTGGAAAAGCTTTAAAGCGCCTTGGAAAACCGAAGCCGCTGAGAGCGAGCCAGTAAAAGCAGTCGCTTAATGCATAGCGTGGGCAGATTGCCCACCGTTAATCCCGGAAGGTGGGCGAT
>JAJRDU010000215.1 GCA_028748685.1 Methylococcaceae bacterium | reverse complement strand
CGTCACAAGCCTCAACACCAAAGCCAAGGAAGTTGCCGCAAAAGCCGCCCCTTTCATCTTCATCGCCGGATTATTGATTTCTGTATCGATGGCACTACACCTACTGATCGCCATTAATTCGGATAGCGCCTTTGAAATATCCCGATCGTCCTTGCTAGGCACGCCCAACCCAACCAGCCAACAGTTAGCGCTACGGATGGATGCAAATTCCGAGACGAATAATGTGCATCTCGACATCTCCGCCCAGCAAGCCATGACGGCTACACCGTCACTCTCTTATAGCGAACACTGGCATTTACTAAGTAATGCGAGACTCACCATTGTCGTGCTGGTTTTTTCTGCCTGTTTGCTCTGCCTTTGGTTACTGGATTGGCGCATCGATATCAACGAATTCAGCCTCAATCGTTTCTATCGCAATCGTTTGACCCGTTGCTATTTGGGAGCCACGCGCCCTAAAACTCAGCGCAATCCCAATCTGTTTACCGGTTTCGATGATGGGGATGATATTGAGTTGGCAAAGTTGCTTAGCGACGATCAGACACCATCCGGTCCGCTGCATATCGTCAATTGCGCCCTAAACCTCGGCGGTTCTACTGATTTAACGCTTCATACCCGGCACAGCAACAGTTTTACCCTTACGCCGTTGGCCTGCGGCAGTCATTACGAGATCAAAAAGCCGAACGGCAGCGCGGAAAAACCGATTGGTTACGTCGACACCCGCGTTTTCGGTGGCGAAACCCACCAACCCACATTAGGCCAAGCCATCTCCGTGTCGGGAGCGGCGGCAAGCCCCAATATGGGCTACCACACCTCCGCGCCGGTGGCGTTTCTGATGACATTGTTCAATGCCCGTCTGGGCTGGTGGTTTCCCAACCCGAGTGAATCGGATTGCCAACGACCGTCACCGACCTCCAGCCTTCAATATCTACTGCGTGAGTTATTCGGCTTTGCCAATGAGAAATCCAGCTTTTTGGCCATCTCCGATGGCGGACACTTCGAAAACCTCGCGGCTTACGAGTTGGTTAAACGCCGCTGCCAAGTCATTATCATCAGCGACGGCGAATGCGACCCCAAGCTGCGGTTCGAAGGTCTTGCTACATTGATTCGAATGTGCGAAGTCGATCTCGGGGCAAGCATCAAAATCGATGTCAATGCCATCCATCCCGAAAACGAAAACGGCTGGAGCCGCGGCCGTTGCGCGATAGGCACGATTAGCTACCAAGACCAGCCTCAAAATCCCGGCTGGTTAATCTACCTAAAGGCCTCGATGAACGGCCAGGAAGATACCACCATCATGCAATATAAAGCCGCCCACCCTGACTTTCCCCATGAAACCACCGGCGATCAGTTTTATGCCGAAGACCAGTTTGAAAGTTACCGTGGTCTAGGGATGGATGTCGCCGAAAAATTGTTTGGTAAAATTAAAACCGTGGGCTCCAAATCCATTGCCAGCATTGCCGACGAGTTAAATACGATTTTTTCACCCACACTCCCCTATCAAGCCCAATTCACTCACCATGCGGACCGCTTGATGGAAATATGGCATCAGATTTGTACGATCGATGCGCTGGGGCCTTTGGACTTAGAGCTGAGACCGTCAACCGGTCCAACCGATCCGGATCGCTCGGTATTTTATTTATGCAGCGAAATGATCCAGTTGATGGAAAACGTTTATTTGGATATGAATCTGGAAGATACCTGGGAACACGAAGACAATAAGGGCTGGATGGAACTGTTTAAACAATGGGCAAATTCCCCAAAATTGCGAGCAACCTGGAATCAAACAAGATCCACTTACGGCGTCCGGTTTCAGTCCTTCTGGGCACGTAATTTATAAGCGACACGACCGCTCTGGCCATCAACCGGGGCAATGGCCAAGCACCGAAGGAGATAGCATGCTTACCGCAACCACGCTCAAAACCGCTTTACCGCTCTGCAAGGCCCCCGAGCAATGGGCCCAGGCCTTGAATCCCGCAATGGACAAATTCGAGATCAATACACCGGCGCGTATCGCCTGTTTTCTGGCACAAACCGGACATGAATCGGGGCAGTTCAATACGCTGAGCGAGAGCCTGTACTATAAAACCGCGGCCAGACTCGTAGCGGTCTGGCCCAAGCGCTTTCCCACCGAAGCCAGCGCGGCGCCCTATGTCGCCAACCAAGAAAAACTTGCCAACTTTGTCTATGCAAACCGCATGGGCAATGGTGCGGCCGAATCGGGCGACGGTTTCCGCTATCGTGGCCGCGGCCTGATCCAAATTACTGGCAGAAGCAATTATGCGGATGTTGGTCGGGCCTTGGGTATCGATCTGATCAATGATCCCGACTTATTGCTGACGCCCAACTGGGCGGCTATGAGTGCCGCCTTTTTTTGGCAGGGTCACGGACTTAATGCCTTAGCCTACAATGAAGCCGACACCGACGACATTGAGGACTTTACGGCCATCACCAAGAAAATCAATGGCGGCACGGCTGGCTTAAAGGAGCGGTTTGCTTTGTTCAAAGCCATTAAGCCGTTGGTTTAAGGAAACTCTGAACAAGTTGATTCCACTCATGCCCTTCGACTACGCTCAGGAGAGCGTTCGACAAGCCTGTCCTGGGGGAGGCCGAAGGGCTCAGCATGAACAGGATCAACTTTTTCAAAGATTCCATGGAGGTATTTCTGATTTAATCGATTTCGTCGTTTCCTCGGGAACCCGGAAAAACCGAAAGCCCCGTCCTGGTGGTGATTAGCTATTTGCCTGTTCATTCATGGCCCATGGCCGAAAAATCAGCCTGGTTCAATTGTTCCGGAAGAAAGCCGCCCGCCTGCATGGACCAGAGCCGGTGGTAAAAACCCCGCCGCGCCAACAGTTCGTCGTGGCTGCCGTCCTCGACGATGCGGCCATTGTCGAACACCAAAATCCGGTCGAGATGGGCGATGGTCGACAGACGGTGGGCGATGGCGATCACGGTCTTCTTGCCCATGGCCCGGTCCAGGTTTTCCTGGATGGTCTTTTCGGTGACCGAGTCCAGGCTGGAGGTGGCTTCGTCCAGGATCAGCACCGGCGCGTCCTTGAGCATCACCCGGGCGATGGCGATGCGCTGGCGCTGGCCGCCGGACAGCTTGACGCCGCGCTCGCCAACCAGTGACTCGTAGCCCTCGTTCATGGCCTGGATGAAATCGTCGGCATGCGCCATGCGCGCCGCCTCGCTGATGTCGGTATCGCTTGCGCCAAGCTTGCCGTAGCCGATGTTTTCCTTGAGGCTGCGGTGAAACAGGCTGGGATCCTGCGGAATCAGGCTGACCTGTTCGTGCAAGGAATCCAGGGTCACGCCGGCGATGTCTGCGCCGTCGATCAGGATTTGTCCGCCCTGCGGCTCGAAATTACGTAGCATCAGGCCGACGAAGGTGGATTTTCCGGAGCCGGAGTAGCCCACCAACCCTACCCTCTGCCCCGGTACTATCGTCACGTTCAAGCCGTCGAACACCGGCTGCGCCGGATCGTAGCCGAATTTGACGTTGCGAAACTCGATCCGGCCCTGGCTGATCCGCAACGGCTGCGCATCCGGCACATCGACGATGTCGTGCGGACGAACGATGGTGTCGACGCCGTTGGAGACGTTGCCTACGTATTCAAAAAACTCCAGGAAGCGCCGAGTCAGGTTGCGGGCGTCGCTGATGATCAGCAGCGCCAGGCCTATGCTCATCGTGAAGTCGCCGACGCCGATCTGGCCGCCGTCCCAAAGCGTCAAGGCGTAATACACCGTGCCTAGCTTCAGCGCCGCGGCGGCGATGAACTGGAACCAGCGCACCCTTTCCATGTACCAGAAGGTGCGGCGGGCGGCCCGCACCTCGGTTTCCAGAAAGCCGTCCAGATACTGCCGCTCGTAATCGAGGCGGGCGAACAGCTTGGCGTTAAGAATATTGGTCACCGCATCGACGATCTTGCCGTTGACCAGGCTGCGGGTGGCCGCGTAACCCTGCGCATAGGGCTGGCAACGGGTCGCCAGCCCATAAGAACTGAGGACGTACAACAGCACCCAGCCGGCCACGAACAGCCCCAGCCCTTGATGAACACCGAGCAATAAAGTGACCGATACAGCAAAGGTCACCGCAATAGGCCAGAAATCGCACAGCACCGACCATACCGTATGATTGACGCTCATCGCGGTTTCGCTGATGCGGTGCGCCAGCCCACCGGCGAAGTTGTTGCCGAAATAACGCACCGAATGGTATTGCAGGTAGGCGTACAGGGTTCGGGTGGTGCGCTGCCTGAGCCTAGGCCCGATGACGATCAGCACCGCGCCGCTGGCCCGGCTGAACAGGATTTCCGCCAGCGCCAGTCCAGCCAGTAACAACAGAGGTCCACGCAAGGTTTCCAGCACCGGCCCGCCGGCGCTATGCGCCACGCCGTCCATGATGGACTTGACCGCATAAGGCACCAGGATATTGCCGGCCGCCTGCCCGGTTTCAAGAATCAGCATCAGCGCCATCAAGCCTCGAAAGTGGCTCATGCAGTAGAGAATGAACTTGACGGTGCCGGTAGGCAGATCGGGCGCCGCCCCGGCGCGCTGGAATTCGGGAGTTTTAGACATGAAAATGGCTGAAGGTTGAGAATGTACGCCATTATACTGAATCGGCAAGCCTGACTACCGCTGCCGTTTGCGGCGAGAATCGCTCCGTTGATGGCCTCAAGCACAATCCAGACTTCCTTGGATTGCCCGACTTTCCCTCCCGGCGAACCTGCACTCGACTGATGTCATACAAAAATTCACGGCTTTTTCCTGAATCCGCATGAGTTCATGCGCGTAAAATACCAAGCATTAGAATCGGGATTACAATCCACGCTCCGCTCAGGACACCAAACCAATGACAATTATCGATAGCTTATGAGTTAACCACCAAGGAACCTTTATGTTATTCAATAAATCCCCAAGTCCCCTGATGATGCTAGTTGGCGCGCTTATATTCTCGCCGGTTTTCGCCCAGGAAGCCCCCTCTCCTCTGCAAGCCCTGCAAAACTTCGGCATCGGCTCCGAACAAATCGCCCAGCTCGAGCGCGGCGAAATCGTCAGTTACGACGTCAGCGAAACCAGCCAGAAAGAACTGGCGATTGGCGTGGCGATGATATTGCCGGTGGCCTTGCCGCAGATCGTCGATTACATCAAGAGCGGCAATCTCAACGCGGCCGAAAGCGACATCATCGCCTCAGGTATGCTGACCGATAATGCCGACCTGAACAGCTTCAAGAAATTCGCCTTTACCGACAAGCAGATAGATGAAGCCAAGGCCTTTCTGGAAGCCGAACCCGGCGATGAATTCAATTTATCGAAGGCTGAGTTCGACAGTCTGAAAACCCTGCAAGCCGGCCTGAAAGACGCCGATGATAAAGCCCGCTTAAAAGCCGCCAATCAAAAATACCGTGAAATGCTGCTGCAACGCCTGCAGGCCTACCGGAAAAGCGGCTTGTCCGGAATCGCCACTTACAGCCGCGACGGCGGAACTGCCGATCCGGCAGCGGAACTGCGTAGCGATGCCGTCAACAGCAAAGCCTGGGCACGCTACTTTCCGGAACTGCAACAAGCCTGGCTGAACTATCCCGCCGCCCTGCCGGCCAATGCCTCTGAACAGTTTCAGTGGTTGAATCGTAGCGTCGAAGGCAGGCCCACCGCCATCCTCGCTCACCGTATCATGGTCGCGGGCGAAACAGGCGGCATCATCGTCTCCCGGCAGTTTTACGTCGGCCACTCCTACAACTCCAGCCATGTGGTGGCCGGTGGCTTGCCCTATAAAGACGGCACCCTGGTGTTTTATTCGATCCGCAGTTCCACCGATCAGGTAGCCGGCATGGGCAGCGGGCTGAAACATTCGATAGGCCGCGAGCAAATGAAAAAAGAAATGATCAAACGCCTGCAAGGATTGAACAAGGCTTTGAAGCGTAAGGCAGCGCCGGTTGCTGACCGGGATTAAGATATCCGAATGCAATCCGATTCGGCATCGCAGCCGGCATCAGTTAAACTTTACAGCTAAGTTACCGAGGCCTTATGCCTGACTTTAATTTCAGTAAACACAGAAACCGTCAATGAATATTCAGCACAAAGCACATCCCTGGCACGGCATCCCTCCTGGAGACGGTGCGCCGGACATCATTACCGCCTTCATCGAAATCGTGCCTTCCGACACCGTCAAATACGAGATCGATAAAGCCAGCGGCTATTTAAAAATCGACCGCCCGCAAAAGTTTTCCAACATGATCCCGACGCTGTACGGCTTCATTCCGCAAACCTATTGCGCCGAAAAAGTCGCAGAATATGCCGCGTCGCAATCCGGTAAATTCGTCAGCAAAGGCGACGGCGACCCGCTGGATATATGCGTGCTGAGCGAGCGCAGCGTCACCCACGGCGACATCCTGCTGCAGGCCATCCCGATCGGCGGATTCCGCCTGCTGGATGACGGCGAGGCTGACGACAAGATCATCGCGGTGATGAAAGGCGACGAATTTTACCGGCAATGGCGCGATGTTTCCGATTGCCCCGAATCCTACATCAACCGGCTGAAACATTACTTCCTGACCTATAAACATCTGCCCCACGAACAAAGCATCTGCGAAATCACCCACGTCTATGGACGCCTGGAAGCGCATGAGGTGATCAAACGCTCGATGGCGGATTACCAATACCATTTCGGCTGCCAGGATTCGGAATAAGGTCAGCGGTACGTTGCGGGCGGCCGGTTTTGATTTCCGCCGCCATGCCGGGCGTAAGGTGTAGAGCGTTTTCGCGAGACAAAACGCCGTGTAGTTTCGAAGTCTTGGCGAATTGCCTGTCGGCGAGTCCGCCTTACGGCCTTAACCAAGGGTTTGGTTGCGTCGGTCAAAAAATCGAGCGAGACCAATTTTTTCCACGATGGTCGTCACTGTATCCAGCCTGTAGAATAGTGTTCCAAAAGGTACGCCATGAGCATCCTAAGTATGCTGTACCCTGACCAATGCCGAACAAGCCTAGACTGCCATCAGCGACTAAAGGAGAAGTTCTCCATGCAACTAAACACCGCTAAACAAGAAGCCCTTGCAATCATTCAGCGTTTACCTGATACCGCCGACATGGAAGAAATCATGTACCGGCTCTATGTGCTGGAAAATATCCGGCGCGGCCAAAAAGACGCCGAACAGGGTAAGAGCATACCCACCGAACAGGTACTGAGAGATATTCAGACGTGGTAAAGTGGACCGATCACGCATTGGCCCAGCTTCGTCACATTCACGACTATATTGCACAGGATTCGCCACTTTATGCCAAGCGGGTGGCTGAAGCGCTGGTTAGTAAAACGATGGGTTTGGAGAATCTGCCCCGCCTTGGACGTACAGTGCCGGAACTTAGCGGCGAGACTGTGCGTGAACTTTCGCTCTATTCTTACCGCATCCTTTACGAGATCAAAACCACGCATATCGAAGTACTCGCGGTCATTCATAAACGCCGCGACTTACAATCTGACGAAATTCCGCGCGAGCAGTAGCCAACTAAAGGAGAGGTGACTGCGTCGTTCTCCAGCATTCAACACATTCGTCCGAATACGCTTCGCCATTCGGACCTACGCGGGCTGTCGGCGAATCCGCCTTAAGGCATTGTTGACTTTTAGATCAACCAAAATATCTTGCAGTGCCATATGCTTAGCCTCCTATGCTGTGTTTGCCATCGAAATCAAAATGGACCGCTTTGACATTCTCTCGCCACTTGTACCCCATATAGCCATAGCACGTTAGCGCTTCCTTCAATGTATCAATCAACTCTTGTTCCATAACGCCTTCCAGGCGACCGTGAAACAGTAACTTCCAAGTGATTTCTTGATCATAGGTTTTAAGATTACCAATAGTTTTCGATGAAAAATTCACATGAACAAACCGGCCTTGCCAATACAAAAGAAAAAAATGGGGATACCTTGAATTTTCTCCAAAACCTCCACCCAGCGAAATCAAAGCAATATCTCGTTCTCGATCAATTGCCCATTGATGCGGAGTAAAGATCGGTCTGTTACTCACTGGATCATTGATTTTACTGAAATCGATACGCTGTAAATCCGCTTCCGGGATTTTTTCGTTGACAAAAGCCATGTTGTTCTCCTGTTGCGTGTACTGAAATTGGTTATAGTCGATATTGGTTACTGAAATTACAGTCATAGCATTATTGTCTGTCGGTTGAAGTAAGAAGTTTCGTAATCCATCAATGTTTTCGATCAAGACGCAACAACCAACGGGCATTGCGCCGTATTTCTGTTCGCGGAGTATTATTCAAATTCATATAAATCCCCGTTTTGTCCGGCCAAATCCAAAGACCTTGGCTTGATACAGGGTTTCTTATTCAAGGTAAGACGTTTCATTCAGCAAAATCCCCTATCAGCCGCTTGAATCCGGTTAGCCATCCCCGAGCGCGAAAAGGGAGAGGTCTTGCACCGTCAATTTTTTAAGTTTTTCATTCCGCTGTTCTCCAGGTTTTGTCATTTGACGCCGACCCGGCCGATTATGCCGAAATTTGATGTGCGATAGGCATAAACACCGCGAAGCGCTCCATTGCCCCCCAACAAAGCCAGCTTCCCGTTGTTCGATTGGCTTGTCGCAAACACAACAATTCCTCCGGCGACTGCGTGGACCGAAGGCTGTGAAAGCCCCGGCTATCGCGAATCATAGCGCCTGGTATTGCTCTTGCTAGCCTTAACTTGAGCCTACTCCATTCAGCACACACAATGCCTATCGCCGAAAACAGTTATTTCGAATATTTTTCGACCACCGAAGTTGCAATCCCTGCAATCGCCCTGGCGCGCGAACCATCGGAATCGCCAGTAGGATTAGCCCGGCCATGATCGAATTCCCGATAAAACTGGCCGTAGCCAGCAAGGAAGGTCTGGCAATCAGCGAACACTTCGGCCATGCCAAGCAGTTCCGCATCTACGAGGCCGGTCCGGATCGCTGCGACCTGCTGGAAATCCGCGAGGTGGCTCATTACTGCCTGGGCCAGCATTCCGACCAATCGGCGATGGCCGGCATCCTGGAAGCCATCAAGGATTGCCATGCGGTGTTCGTGGCCAAGATCGGCGACGGGCCTACCGAAAAAGTCAATGCGATCGGCGTGCGCGCCGTTTCGAGCTACGCCTACGAGGCGATCGAAGATTCGCTGCTCGACTATGTCCGCCGCACGGCCGCCGGCGAGGAAGTGGCATGAACCAAGATCATGTCCGTCATTGGCTGCAAGCGCATCCTCTTTCACCGATACACGTGGATTGCGCCACCACGGTGATGCTGAAGATTCTCGACGGCAAGTGCAAGATGCGGGACGCCGAAAAGCGGGTTATGGAACAGCTCTACGACGCCGTAAAAACTCTCCCCGGCCAGTTGCTGGAACCGGCGCTCCACGATTTGATCGCCTCCGCCCGCGAACAGGCCGATCAGAACCTGAAAAACATGATCTACGAAAAGCGCTTACTGGCGGAAACCGCTATTTCCCGGCCGGTCATGAAGGGCTTCAAGGCCATGATCCGGCAGGAGGGCTTGCTCGAAGGCGCAGGCAGCGAAGAGCCGGACGGCTGAGCCTCTGGGCAAACCTCAACTTGAAGGAAAAACCATGACCACTTACGCCATCGGCAGTGTCAACGGCGATTACCAATCGCTGCTAAAACTGCTGGAAACCATTGCCTTCGATCCGGACAGCGACTGCT